>DASPRM010000036.1 GCA_035624455.1 Terriglobales bacterium | reverse complement strand
TGAAGGTGCCGCCATCGAGCGTCAGCCCGCTGGTGTTCTTCAACCAGAGGGCGCGGAGCGCCTGAGGTGAATCCTCGCTCCACAGCGTGACCTTATCGGCCTCGATACGCTCCTGCAGGATGGGCACCAGCGCTGATTGATCTTTGCCTATGGTGATCGCCTGCTTCAGGTTGTATTCGAAGAGATCGCCGAGATCTTTGGCGCTGGCTTGAGGTTCGATGGTGGTAGAGATAGCTGCGTTTGAAGGGGCAGGTAAGCGCTCTGCCGTGACTGAGACCGAATCCGATGGGCTGGAGGGCCCAACTTTGAACATGGTGCTTCCAACTCCGCCTCCGAAACCAGGGCCCACGCCGGGGCCAGTGAACGCATTCTGTCCCGAGTGGCTTATGACCTTTCCGGCGATTCCGAATGGGCCACCACCGGCTTCACCAGCCGCAGGAACATGGGAGGACTTATCGAAGCTTTCCAGTCGGTCGCGGTCGCTACTCATCGTCCCCTCAAACGTCTGCGGAGTCAGCATCGCCGTCTCCGGTAGCGCGACCACCGGCCGCCGCGCATAGTACGGCTGGGAAATCTTCTCGATGAACGATTGTGGGGAGCCGGAGATCAGCGAGAGCTGAACGTTCTTCCAGTCTTCACCGATGGTGTTATCCACGATGGCCCAGCCCTGCAGCAGCGGTTTGGCACCCGATTGCGTGGGCAGGATGATGCGGTACGTACTCTTCCAGATCGGCACCTCGCTGATGTAGCTGACCACCAGGTCGCGGTCACCCGCGCCTGAGGTCGAGATCACCATGCGCCGCAGATCGCGGGCGCGCGAACTTCCGAGCAGGTCCAGGTAGCGGGTCACCTCTTCGTTGAGGTCGCGTTCGGCGAGACGCACGGTAGTTCCGGGCGTGAGCTCAAAAGTGCGCAGCTCGCCGCTCTCGGTCATGAGCGTGCACTCGGTCACGGGCACCAGTTCATCGCCCTTGGCGGTCTGCTTTTTCCTGGTTTCCACGCTGAGCAGCTTGCCCGTTGCAGTGGCCGATCCACTGCCATCTCCACGCGAGCTCCGCGCAGCGCATTGAGGAAGTCCGCCCGAGTCACTTGCTGCCCAAGCGGGATGCGCAGCGAGCGCAGTCGCTCATCCAGAGGAGCGATGGAGTTGTAGCGCACGGCGGTGACACGGCCTTCGCCGGTGTCCATCACGGTGAGCGACTTCAGAACGTCATCCAGTTGCGACGAAGTGAAGTCGATGGTGAGGTGCTGATTGCCGCGGATGCGGCCGGAGTGCTCGAAGTATCCGACACCATTCTTGTAAAGCACTACGCGCTTGATAGGGAGATGGCCGTTTGGCGACACCGGAGCCGCTGAAGCAGTGGTTGGCCGCGAAGGAATGGGTTCGGTCATGGCGGCCAAGCTGGCGATAAACAGCGCGACGAGAATTCTGATGGGGCGAGACATAGGTCCTCCTGCAGGATTAGACACCGCCCGAATTGGCAGGGGCGGGTCACGATCATACTGACGGTTTGTAGGGTGGGGGCCCAGGAACCAGAAATTGTTCGGGAAACCGAAACCATCAGGTTGTAAAGGGCGTGGAGAGACATTGGTTGTCTCAGCGAAAAAATCGCTGATTCCGGCCTTGATTGCCCCGCTTTTCACGCGCTCATCTCGGACTTGTCAAACGTTGGTAACTTCGGGCTTTGCGCTGATTCGTTGCGCTTCTGGGATGAGTCTAACCAGGTGAACACAGGGATTCTGGGGAATGCATGGGCACCAAGCGGGCAACCGCCATGGCTCACCCAGGCCCGAAGCTAAAGGTGAAAAGAGGAGAAGAAATGAAAATCATGAATCGAATGATGTTCACACTGGGAGTGCTGACGTTGTTGGCAGCGAGCGGGTACGCCGAGGATCGTATGGTTGCGAATGTACCGTTTGACTTCACCGCTGAAGGTCACGAATTCGCGGCTGGAAGGTACTACATATCGCAAATGTCCGATGGCTCGAAGGTACTTGCCATTCGCAATGATGCAAACAATGACACCATTTTCGTCCACACTTTTTCCGGGGATTCCTCGGGCGAGACCAAGCTGAGCTTCAATCGCTACGGGGAGACGTACTTCCTGGAGTCCGTCTCGACGCGCGATGCCGGTTACGAACTCGGCCGCTCACAGGCTGAGAAGAAGCTCCGCGCCAGCACCAAAGGAACCGAAACTATTGTTGCTGCGCTGGGTCAATAATGAATAGAGAGCCGAGGCGCTTGGCAAGGTTATGGCGCAAGCGTCTCGGCAAACGTTTTTGGAAAGAAGTAGTCATGGCGAAAGTAATTGAGTTCTACATTCCGGCGGGATACAGAGTGGCGCCGAAATGGAGAACTGAAACCGAAACCGGAAAGATCATTGAGTTTCCTGCAGCAGCGACCAAGAAATCGGCTTGAGGGAAGAGGCGGCGATTGTCCTGGAGCGAAGGGTGTGTGGGGTGATGAAGAAACCGCAAGGTCCTTCCTCAGCGGCCGCGACCCCCAAAAGGGACGGGGGTCGAGAAGAACGGCGGGGGCTTCGCTAAGGATGACAGGCTGAAAGCGATGGCAGTTGCAAATCAATCGGCGGAGGTGACCGCTTCGGGATCGAGCAACTGCACGACGCAACCTTTATCGCCGCAAGAGAGCGTTCCCCGGCGGACCAGTTTGGTGGGGGTGCCGTCGGGGAACGCCACCGGATATTTCCCGCTGTCCAGCTTGGAAGCAAAGCTGCGCAGCTTTTCGTCGCCAGAAAGAAACTTGATGCCGTCGATCTTGGGGCCGTTCTCGAAAACGAAGGCGAAGTCGGCCTGCGCGTTTCCGTTGGCGGTCGAGTCAAAGCGGGGCGCGGGAATGCCCAGGCCATTCTGGGCGGCGTTATGGATTGCCTCGTCCACTTTTTTAGGGTTCTTGAGCAAGGCAGTCAGGACTTCGCGAGCTTCGGGATAAGAATTCTTTGCCGCCAGAGCGGAAGCGTAAAGCCGGATGGCGTCATCTTTGCGACCGGCAGCTTCATAGATCCGGCCGAGGTGATAGGCACTCTCGCCGTGCGCGGTCAGCAACCAGGCAGCAGTGATGTATTTTTCGGCCTGCTCCAGATTGCCGCGCTGGAAGTGAACCCAACCCAGGGTATCCCAGAAGGAACCAATCGCGCCTGAATAGAAGTAATCCTCCAGGCGGAGGCGGGAAACATCCACATTGCGTAGCTGAGCTGCGACCTCGCTGACGGCAGACTCGGCATATTGTTGCGCGCGATCCAGTTCGATCTTGTGGCGTGCCAGTTCATAGGCAACGTTGTTAAAAGTGCTGGAATTGGGTGCGATCTCGACCGCCTTGTTCAGCGCCTCCAGACCTTTTTCCTGCTGACCAACTTCCAGGTAAGTGCGGCCCAGTTGGGTGAGAGTTCCGGCATTGCGGGGCTCCAGGGATGCAGCTTTTTCGAGTTCCGGCAGGGCCTCGGAAAATTTCCGCTGCTCGAGAAGTACCTGCGCCAGTCCGGTGTGGGCTGCAGAATCCAGGGGATTGATCTCCAGCTCCTTGCGAAAGGCAGCCGCTGACTCATCCCAGCGGTGATCGGCTGCGTAAGCGGCGGCAATCCCATTGTTCACTCGCGCCTCATAGGGATTCATCTCGAGAACTTTTCGGTAAGCGACGATGGCGTCGGCGGTCTTGCGCTCGGAAAGATAGGCGGTGCCCAAGCCGATCCAGGCATTCTTGTTCTTGGGCTCGAGCTCGGTGGCACGTTTGTAGGACTCGATGGCAGCGGGGAAATTCCGGTTGCGCATCGCCGCTGCGCCGGCGGCAATCAGGTCATCCGCCTTGAGGCCTTGAGGCAGTTGCGATGCGCCGGCCAGTGAGGTCTCGAGGGAGACCAGCTGTCCCTGGTCGGATTCGATGACGCGGCGAAAAGCGGCATAGTCATCGAGCCGCTGGCGCGGAATCTCACGCCGCAGCAGGCGCAGAGTTCGCTCTGCGGTGATGACGTTCTTCTCGTTCTTGTAAGTGACGGCATAGCTGGCATAGTCACGCGACACCAGGGCAGGCAGAGGAATGCTGACCGCGTAACGTGCGGGCACTTCCAGCTTCAACCTGTACACCGCCTCGATCGGAGCGCCTGTGAGTTCAACCTGCTCAGGCTGCTCGTCTTCGTCGCCCTCGATTTCGGGAGCTGACAGCTTGGGTAGGGGCACGGGAAAGGTTGGGTTCTTGCTCGACCAATCAAGATAATTCGCCACGGTAGCGGTGTAACGAAGCTCAAACGGCTTTTGCGTGTTGGTGGGGTTGTCGACGTTCAAGTTCGAAATCTCGCCGTTGATGCCGCCCGCGGACTTCACCAGGTCTTTCCACTCCGATTCCGGATGGCTGCGAAAGCCGTAGCGGAACATCAGCTCCGAGTCGCCGCGCAAGGTAAGGTGCATGTTGGCAATCAGCGTGCCTATGTCGTCGATCTTCGCATCGACATCGATGATCTGCTGATTGGGAACGGGCGAATCGGAAGGCGTCTCGATGAGAGTGCCGTTGCCGTCGGCCGGCACCCAGAGCGCCTGCTTGTGGCGCAGGCCGAAGCTGAGCAACTGGAAGGGCGCTACTTCGGTGGTGCTGTCGAGCCAGACCCGCTGTTTGCCCAGCGTGACCAGGGTGATGACGTGGTCGAACTGTCCCGGCGAAGGCACGTCGGGATCGATTCTGCGCCGCGAGTTGATGAGCACGGGATCGGCATGAATGCCGGCGATGGCTAGCATCGCTTCCAGCAGCGTGTGCTTATCTTTGCAGTCGCCGTAGCGGTTGGTGAAGATGTCGGCAGCGGCATGCGGCTGGTAGCGGCCGAGTCCAAACGAAAGGCTCACGTAGCGATATTCCGGTGCCACGAAGTCATAGATCGCTTTGATCTTTTCCAGGTCGGTCTTCTTATCTTTGATCAGCTCGGCGGTCTTTTCGCGAAGCACAGGAGTGGCCTGGATGCGCTCCCGCTGCAAAGGCGCGTACCAGGCGCCCACCTCCTGCCAGCTGCGGAAAGTGGTGAGCTGCACGCTAGGCTGCTCTTCCTGGAAGTGGCGGCGCCGCTTGCGGCGGTCTTCGCGGATTTCCTCCGGTGTCCTGTGCTTCAGATTGGCATTGGCCCAGGTATAAATGCGGTAGTCGCCGGATTCGTGAACCTCGGGATCGCGGCCGGGCTCGGTCTTGAGCTTGATAGGTTTGTCTTTGGGAACCGTGATCTCCAGCTTTTCATTGAGCACAATGACTTCGCGGTCGAAGTCGTACTCGAACCAGAACTGATTGGGAGCCAGGGCGGTTTCGATGGTCGTGGTGATGCTGTATTCCAGCTGATCACCAGGGCGCAGCCCCGGAACAGTAATGTGCTTCTGGCGGAAGTCGGTATACATGGGCGCCGTATGCACCACGGCGGACGCCAGGTCCTGCACGGCATCTGCGCCGGCGGTGATGACGCTGCCATCGGGTTTGCGTATGCGGACGTAATCGACGTCCAACTTCTCATTGCCCGAGCTATAGCCGAAGACCAATTGCCCGAGTTGGCGCACGCCCAGCTCGGTATTGACCAGAATGACGGCGGTCATCACCCGCCGGCCGGTACCATTTCTCTCGAACCAGACCTGGTTTTTCAGATCCTGTATGACGAAGGGCTCCTGAGAGAAATCCGGCTTCTTTTCGGCTTCGGCGGTGGCCGGAGGCTTGGATTGCGGCAGGCTATTCGGCACAGGGGGCGATTGCGTCCGATCCTTGATTTGGGAGCCCGGGGTTGAAGAGTCCTTAGAGGCGGATGGATTCTGTGTTGACGCGTTCTGGGCTGAGGCAGCATTCAGCGAGAACAGCAAAACCAAGAAGAAGACGGTGAAAGAAACGGCAACGCCTGAACTTCTCAAAATTAAACTTCTCATAGGTAGAGTCGCCTCTTGGCCCGATGTGCGCGCGCCCGCAATTTGGGAGTGCAGTATTCATTCTGACGCACTCGGGCGCGAAGGGAAAGGCATAACGCGGGAGACCGAGATTACGGAGGGGAAGCGGCGTTAGTGAGCAAGCAATCAGGACTCAGTAATCAGCGGTCAGCCAGGGCGCAACCTGGCCCACGAGCGGCGCCAGCAGGCGCTCGCTCGCAGATCAGGAAGTCAATGTGACTATTTGTAAGTAGCGTTGGTGCGAAGCAGGGAATCGCGGTGCGCGCTGAAGTCCACCATGGAACCAAATGCCGGACCCGTCAGCGGGTTGGCTTTCAGCGTATTTTGCAGCGCCGCATTGACCTTATCCAGTCCCTCCGCGTTCGCTGCGATGTACACAATCACGAACGTGCCGGGCGCTTCGGTGTGGATGGCTTCGGTATCGATTTCGTACTCATGGAGCGTGCCGTCGGCGAGCAGTTTTTCCAGTAGCGGCACAATCGCGCTCTTGCTAAGGGTGTCTACTGCGTCGTCGGGCGCGTCGGCTTTCAATTTATAGGTGCCAACGTGAGTGTAGGCGTTCTTGAATGATCCGGCATGCCAGTTGTAATACCGGCTGACGTAAAGGCTGTCCCAATGTTTTGTAGCACTGCCCAGGACCGGAGTAGTGGCGCCACCGGACTGGTAAAACTGCTCCAGCACATTGAGTATGGCCGCCATGGACATGGCCGACCACCAATCGTCGTGAGTTTCACCTTCCGGTTGGTGAACCAGAGTCACATCGTTACCGTAGGCCACGATGGTGCCTTTGGCGAGCGCCGCGTCGAGGATTTTCTGATCAGCGGCGTTGTTCTTTTCCATGTCGGCCCACTGCGCGCGGGGAATCTTCCAATTCCCCACATAGGAGTACATCGGCGGTTTTTCTTTGACTTCTGAGGTCTGCGCGCATGCGGGTAGTGCCCACAGGGCAGCCATCGCGAGCAGGCACACTACTGCGAACTCTCTTCCCAATTTCCTGTGCATAATCCTCTCCCTTCGGAAAGATAGTCAGGATTACCGATTTTCCTGGAGGCCGTAATGTATACGCGCAGTCTTGGGGAAAAGCCAGTCCAAACTGGCAAGGCTTCTCACGAGGCCAAGGACGATTCCTGCGGCGAGGCGCATCGGATCTGAACCAACTCGGAGGGCCTGAATTCAGTCTTGCGAATCATGTTGGCGGAACGAATGCCAGTTCTCAGCCAGGATTTTTCACAGTCCGCCGATGACGGTCCGCGCATATTGCCTTCCATGTAGGCCAATCCCGGACAGCGAGTGCAGGTTCCAACGTGGGAGCATTCGGAGCAGACCTCGAGATCGCGTGCGCGAATGGATCGCACCTGGTTCAATGCCTGGGAGGCCTTCCAAATGTCGGCGAATCTTTGCTGACGAAGGTTGCCGCAGGGGAGCGGGAACTGCACGCAGGGAAAGACCTCAGCATACGGCGAGATGTAAGCGAATGTGTGGCCGGCGCTGCAAGGATAACCGTCCAGGATGTCCGCTCCAACCGGCGCAGGCGGTGCACAGAATTCCTGGACGTCGCCCACCAGGGTTTCGTCATGCAGGATGCGCTCGAGATCCGTGCTGGGAATGCGCAGACTCAGGATGGTGCGGTCGCCATCCATATGCGGAGTAATGGTCGGGTCAACTGTGTAGTGGACGCCGAGTTCACGCGCCAGCTCCTGGACCCCGGCCTGATCGCCTATATTCCGATTCATGAGCACGTTGGCGATTGAGACGCGGACTCCATGGGCCGTCAGCAAGCGTACTCCTCTTAGAGTGCGCTCTAGAGATCCGGGCAGGTGGGTTATGGCATCGTGAACTTCGGGGCGATGAGAATAGACGCTGATCTGTACCCGATCCACTCCCAGCTCCCGGATTTGCTCCGCTTGCGCTTCGCGGATGAGGACTGCATTGGTTTTGATCTTGACATTGAAAAGCAGCTGACGGGCATGCTCTACCAGCTTCAGAAAGTCGCGGCGCAAAAAAACTTCGCCGCCACTGAAAGTTAGAAAGAAAGTCCCGGCGTCGGCGAGTTGGTCCAGCACTCCGATGATCTCGTCCGTGGTCATTTCGCCGCGGTCATGGTGATCGAGATAGCAGTGTATGCAACGCTCGTTGCAGCGGTAGGTGACATCAAGCTGGACGGAGAGCGGCACGCGAAGATCAATCGCCCGCTGGTTGATTTCCTCCAGCAGACTCATCGATGGAATACCCCCGATGGGGGTGTATTCGCGACCGGAGTGGTGCAGATCCGCAGAATTCCATGCTTCGCGAGCTGCTCCACAAACTCTTCGGCATCGCGCAGGGCAGTTTCGCGATCGATCCCGAAAGCTGAACAGATTCTGCTGTCCACGATATCAGCGAGTAGAGTCTGTCCATCGGCGGCCTGCCAAATCGCAGATGCAACTTCGTTCAGGCTAAAGAAGGTGGAGTCTACGGGAGACATGATCATCATTTCGCCGTCCAGCATGCGCGCAGCAATCGCCGTGCTGCGCGCCACATACTTGATTTGCCTGTTCTCCATGAACTCTGGCCTCAGCCAATCATTTCCCAGACATGTTCATCGGGGACAAACGTGAGCCGCTTGACCGGAACCTGCATCACAAAATCGCACGCAATTTGAAAAACCGAGCCCGCGAGATTCGCCGAATCTGCAAAGAAGAGAATGTTGCGCATCAGGGCATGCAGCGCTTCAGCAGGAGTTACCGGACTGACACAATTCTGGGGTCCTTTATCCAGAAGATAGATGGCCGCCACGGGTGCGGCACAATTCTTTCCAGCCTGGCGAAGCTCGCCGGAGAAAGGCGTGCCAAAGGCCCGGAAGGCGCCTTCCAGTGGACGCAAATATGAAACTTCATCGCTGAGCAGCGTGACATGAGGCGGGGCCAGTCGTGAAATTGTCGTCTTGCCGGCGCCGGAAAGCCCGGTGAAAACGTAAGCGCGCCCGCCGCGAATGGCGCTGGCAGCATGGAGGAGAAATCCACGCTGACCCACAAGCAGCAAGCTATGCAAAATGCGCAACACAGTGTCGATGGAATAAGGATTCGCCGTCTGGCGAACCTTCCCCCTGCCTGACGTCGGATCCCAGACGACGCTGAAGTCTCCCCGGCGCAGATGCCAGCACCCGCCCGTGAAGCGAACCTCCAGATCAGCATCCAAGTCGCTGTTATCGGGAAACTCCAGCAACTCCACCTCCAATTCGAAGCTAGGTTTTGCAGGAAGAGAAATGAAATCGTGATAGTGGCGTAGCAGCATCTGCCGAAAGAAAGGACTCTCCGTGTGTACGGTACCGACGATGCCGCCGATGTTGATTGCGATCGCGTCAGCTGCGGCAGACACGGATGCCAGAACGGCACTCACCAGGCCCTCCGGGCACGGGTATTGTGAGAGAGCTTAAGGTTCAGGGTGAAAAGCAGGTGGCGAAAGCGGTCCGAGCGCCGCACAATCCGTGAAAGAATCCGAGAAGCGAGTCGCGGAGTACGAGAGATCGCCCATCCAGTTCCAAAGCGTTGAGCTGCAGTTACCAGCCCCAAAACCTCTGAGCCACGCACCGGCAGATCGCCCGCTGGGAGAGTATCGCCTCGCGTACGGATCACAAGCTCACCGGCAGGCGCATCCATTCCTACGATGCGATGAGCCATAATGCGATTCTCGCGCAAAAAGAGAATCACATCGCCAGGAGCAAGTTTCTCCACTTTGACGGGCTTTACCCAAACCAGGTCGCCGGGCCAGAGCGTGGGCATCATGCTGGTGCCGCTGAGCCGGAGCTGAATCACCCTACCCGCCACAAGAGCCTGCCGGATCAGCTCGGTTTTTGTTGCGGCGGAAGATTGCGCACTGGCACACATCTTTTGGGCGTTGCGGACGGATCGATTTGCCGGCCAATCTCGAATAGTATGTGAGGCTCAAAGTGAGCTTGGAATAACTCCCCTGATACGGTCTTTCTGAGCCTGGCGTACACCCTTAGTACATATGCTTTCCAGCACTGAGGGTCCTAGCGTGAAAAAGCAGCCTTAGAATGTCTCGGGAGGGTGCGAGTGCTGCATGAGTGACGCCGAGAGAGGCGACGATCAAGAGCCCGCCGGGGATCCTAAGCCAGCTCGAAAGCCTTATCACAAGCCGGAATTCCGCTTCGAGCGCGTGTTTGAAACGACGGCCTTGGCCTGCGGGAAAATTAATGCCACCCAAAAGCACTGTCATTTCAATCGCAAGACTTCATAGCACGGCTGCGCCGATGTCCATAAATTGGGCTCCGCGCCAAAGCGGTCCCAAAATTGGGAGGCTGTGTTCATGAGTCAGAAGTTCGGTGAGGTTACAGGCAATGAAGCTAATTAGGGGAAGTATCGGCCTGCTCAGCTTGCTTATATTGCTGGGATCTACCGCCATGGGGCAGCCAGGCCCGGGGCATGTCAGGGTCGACGATGAGTCCGCGGAGCACGCGCATCACCTCGGATTTCCTGAGGACTGGAGTTCGCGCCACGTAGTCATGACCGGCAACCTCGCCAGCGAAGCGATTGCAGCTGGGTGGAAAGAACCTCGCCATGTTTACAACATGGTCAGGCGCCAGATGGCTGATGAAGCCGGCGCGCCAGTCATCTCCAGCAAGAACGCCGTCAGGATTGATTGGGCAGTCTCGCTGGAAAACGGTTTCGTACCCGCCAACCAGTATCCCGCAAAGTACAGATTCGATGTGACCGCGCAGGATTGTAATGGTGACTACGTAGTTTTTGGGCTAAATGCACCTTCGGGCCAGGCGAATCTGGTGGGCATCAACAACCTGTACACGGAAAAATCGCCGCCCTGCAACAGCGGCAGCCCCTGGGTCGCGTTTGCCTATAACACTTTCACCCAGGGTGGCGGCCACATTCGCACCTCACCTACCATTTCTGTCGACGGCACCAAGGTGGCATTCGTGGAGAGCGCAACCCTGGGATCTTTCTTCCACGTCCTGGTGCTGCCCAATCCGATTCCAGCTCCGCCCTTGCAGACGGGAACAGTGTTATCGCCATCAACTCCATCGTCGTGCACTACACCTACAGCGCCCAACTGCATGACGACGGTGCAGATCTCGACTGGCGCGAATACAGATTCCTCGCCCTATATCGACTACAGCACGGACACGGCTTACGTGGGAACGGATGACGGCAAGCTATACAAGATCACGCCGGTGTTCGGAGGCGGCCAGCCCCAGGTGGTCAATGACAGCAATTGGCCGGTGACAGTGGTAGCCAACGGCCTTGCGAGCAAAGTGGTAACCGATGCAATTGTGGACAGCAATGCCGACCGCATCTTCATGGGAGACGGCAATGGCTATTTGTACGCTATCAGCCTGACCAGTCCCCACCACGGAACGTCGGCACGCGTCGCGATCGGGTGGGTAGGTCATGGTGCGGGAACGGGCGTTATCGACGCTCCGATTGTGGTCAATGATTCGGCCAATCCCGCTGTTGACCAGGTATTTGCCTTCACTGGCTGCAGCAACGTGAATGGCACCGGAGGAGCCATCACTCAGCTTCCCGCTAACTTTACCTCCAGCTTTACAGCCAGTAATTCCAATACGGTCGACCTGGGCTCGGCCAGCGGCGCCGGCGACTGCACCACCGGCAACGTCCACGCCGGCGCCTTCGACAATCAATTCTGGATCGGCGGAACTACTGCTGGGCATATCCTGGGCTGCGGTTTTGTATCAGGTACGACGGGAAATCCGCTGATCCCCTCGAATCCCAAGATGTACATGTATAGCTTCGTGAACCACACCTTGCAGAAGCCTGCGTCCACGGCAACCACCTGGGTGGTCAACAATAGCGTGGGAGATGAGTGCTCACCTTTGACTGAGTTCTACAACGGCACCACCGACCGCATGTTTTTTGGCGTGGGCAGCGTCAATGACGGCTTTCTGGAGAGTTCGACTCTTACTGGGACGGCGTCCCAGCCCAACTGCAGCAATCCCCCGACTTCGAGTTGCGTTGCCGCCCCGCGCGCCTTGGGAGGAACCAGCGGCATTGTGGTGGATAATCAGGTGACCAACGGCGGTACCAACATCTACTTTTCCACCCTGGTAGGCGGCTCGGTGAACGGAGGAAACTGCAAAGTAAGCGGGGGAGCCGCTACTCCTTACTGTGCCGTGAAGCTGACGCAGTCGGCGCTGCAGTAGAAAACTCGTCTTCGGCGCTTGCTTGCACCTCAGACCCGGATCTATGTGCAGTCCAGTGCATTCCCACACCGGGACCGGCGAATGGGCGCCGATCCTTCTAATCTGCCTGGAGATGTTGTTTTCCCCGCTTCAACACTTGCGGGATTCGTCCAGCCTGCGCTGCTTGCGCTCGAGCAATTCATTGAGCTCGCGAATCAGTTCCAGGAATCGATGGTGATCCTTCTCACACTCAATCTGCGCGCACAACTGGTACATGCGTTTGATTTCTTCAGGTTTCATCGATGGTGGGATGGCGTAAATTGGCCCAAGGTATTTACGGGAAAGCGGGTATTCTCGTGTGCGGTGCGCCCTAGGGGTAAGAAAATTGGTATGCAGAAAATGAGTGAGGGGTTGAAATCAAGGCAATTAGATGATGTTCGGGGTTGTGAGCGCTTTGCTTAGCGCAGATGCCCCCAGCGAAAAACCGGGCCAACCGAAAACCGCACATAGTTCTGCCGGCTGGTCAGCAAATTCGAGAACAAATGGGTATTCACCCAGTCTGTCGCGAAACGCACCCCGACTGCTCGCGATACATTCACGTCGAACCCACCACCCAAGCCGAAGAAAACCGCCGTGTCGGTTTGGTGAGAGGCAGGGACGGGAGCGCCCAGCAGGGTCAGGAGTGCTCCAAGTTGTGGGGGCAGATCAAAGTCGGCTGATTCGTGGATTCCGCCCAGGCCGGGTCGGGCGAACAGCGTTATCTTGTCCCACTTGCGCAAGTAAAATTGGGTACCGGCAGCAAACGTGTAGGTAGTGGATCGGAAGGCAATATGAACCGCACTTGGCGGCGGCGCTCCTAACCCTGCGGCCCCGGCCAGCAAGGGGGCGAACACAGTTTCGGTGCCGGTGATGGTCCCTGCGCCGCTCAAAACGTCGTCGCCCATGGCGCTGAAGTCCGCGCCAATCCCCAGCCAAGGTTTCACGATCATACCGAAGTCGCCCTCGAATCCCCGCTCTGTAAGGTTGCGAGCGGGGCTTATCAAGTAATCGAAGCCGGTGAATACGGCATATCGGTTGATGTCCTTCTGCTGTGCAACGCTGGGGGAACAGAGAAGGGCCAGGAGTGCGCATAATAAGAGATTTCTTGGGTTCATCTGTGGTTCCCTGTTATTGAACCAATCGTTAACGCAACGCCGAACTAAGCGGCACTCAGCACGGACCTGCCAAGCCTCTCGTGCTCGGATCCTGTCGTGTACTCGCTCTTGTACAGCCACTGCGGTCTGTACGGCGGTGATCTTGCGAACGGTGTTTTTTGACAGAACCACAGGTAGTCAGCCGTTGAGATCACGTCGATTTCACAGCGACCGGATCACTTGTGAGCCAGGGAGGTTTCAATATGGCGCCAACTCAACTGACACCCGACTTCGTTTTCATCTGTGGTATCCTCGCTGCCCTTAGGGGATCACTAGATCGAGGAACGAAATCGTGCGCCATCCAAACGCCAGAAGGACGACGTGCGAGAACCGTCAGCCCATTTTCTGCTTGGCTCTGACTGGTCTCTTCATACTCGTAAGGCCATGGAGGAAAAATATGACAAGAACCTGTGACGGCTCTCTGGATCGTCGCAGCTTTCTCAGTGTGGGGCTTGGTACTTGTTTCCTCAGTCCTGCCCTGTCTTTATTACCGGCGCAGTTCGCGCCCAGCATGAGGGATTCTTTGACGAAAGAGCAACGTGACAGCATGACCCCGGCGCAGGTTCTTGATGAACTGAAAAAGGGGAACGAGCGCTTCCGCACCGGAAAGATGGCTTCTCGGGATTACCTGGCGGAGAAACGATCAAGCGCCGCGGGGCAATATCCGGCGGCAGTCGTGCTCGGGTGCCTCGATTCCCGAGTGCCAGTCGAGATCGTATTCGACGCTGGGATCGGCGATACCTTTACCGGCAGGGTGGCAGGAAACGTGGTGAACGATGACATGCTCGGCAGCATGGAATTTGGCTGTGCAGTTTCCGGCGCTAAGGTGGTGCTGGTATTAGGGCATACAGCTTGTGGAGCGATTAAGGGCGCGATCGACGACGTCGTGTTGGGTAACCTCACCGGGCTGTTGGCGCGGATCAAGCCGGCCATACCGGCGACCAAGTTTGATGGCGAAAAGTCCAGCAAGAATGCGAGCTATGTCAATGCAGTCGCACGATCCAATGTCATGCTGGGTCTGGCCGAAATCCGCAAGCGTAGTCCAATCCTGGAGGAGATGGAGAGAAAAGGGAGCATCAAGATCACAGGCGCGATGTACGATCTGGCGACCGGCGTCGTCGAGTTTGTCAGCTAGCGCCGAATCTTGCTGTCGGCAATGCTCCCCTTGCCAGTGCCTGGTGGTTAAGGACTGGTGTTAACACAAGTGACCGAGGCTGAAGACGTGGTGATGCCACGTCATCACCGAACACGCCTCGGGCATTCGGCCTACAAGACCCTACTCATCCTCGTCGTGTTCCCGGAACTGAGGCACAAATGTTGAGCCTCCCAAGTCGGCGTCACTGAAGCCGAACACGAAAAACTGGTTGGGATTCGCAACTGGAGGCACGTCGTTGGTTTCGAGCACGAAGTCGTTATCATTAGCCACCCACAGGGTGTGAAGCTTTGTGCCTTTACGCTTGATGTCCCGGCCGAAGGTGAGGCCTTCAATCTTGGAGGGAATGTCAAACGTAACGTCGAAGCCGTTCGCCTTCAGTACCTGGACGATATCCAGGAACAGCGTCTTGGGAACTGCAAGTTTGACCGCGTCGGTGCCGTTCATGCCGGTCACGTCGACTGCGCCGTCCAGGTCAATCTTGAAAATTTGTTTTACCCGCGCGTCATTGCTGGTCAGATTGTTGCCCCCCTCGCGTCCCCTGCCATCACGTTCGTCGACAAGGAATTCGTGATTATTGAGCGCCAAAATTTCACTCACCCCGCTGCCGGTGGTGAGCTTGTACGCGTATTGGTGGGTGACGTTACCGGAAGCAACATCAATGGTGACGATGCGCAGCAGGTTGGCAGCGTCTCCCTTTAGCTTGGCGTCCTGGAGCAACGCAGCCTGGATGATGCCGACTAGGGTATGGCCGTCGGGTGTGATGGCGAGACCTTCCATACCCTTGTTTGCAGTTCGGCCAGCGGCGTTTTGAGAAATTTCTGTCGCGCCGACCGGCGACAACGAAGTTACGTAAAAATCATCCGGCAATTTGAACGACCGGACGCGTTCTCCCGTGAACCGGTTGAACTGATATACGTAGGGCCCGTACTCGTCGGAAATGAATACACTCCATCCGTCATTGGAAACACGAATGCTTTCCGTGTCCAAGCGGGCATTCTTGGGATTGCCGGAGTTCTCGCCGGGATCGAAGTTGTCGGAGCGTCCGGTGAAGAAGTGCTGAAAGAAATTGTTAACCGGGGGAACGCCCGAGGGGACGCCAAGTCCGTCCCCGGTGCCATACACCAGGGCGGTGTGGCTCCAAAGCAAAGTCGTACCCTTTAGCCGCGGGGTCAGCGTGAACGGCAGGCCTCGTGCGGCGTCGGGTTTCGAGTTCAGCACCATCTTGACAGTGTGGAAGCGATTAATGTAGCTGACGGTGTCGTCTATCGCCGTGTCAAAGGAAACAGCGTTGGGGCCGCGATCTGGGAGAGCAAGAAAAGTATTATCGGATGCGTACGCCAGTCCTGACCCCAGACCTCCCAGCAGGTTCGCCGGAGCACCATTCTCCAGGTTATAGGTCAACCCCGAGAGGTCAACATTGTCACCGGCGCGGGAGTCCGTAAGCTCGCCGACCGCAAGCAAAGTGACTTGTGCGCCGCAGTGCGACGCCGTCAATAATCCGAGCGCGAAGGCCAATAAGGCAGTGCGACAGACAGACAGCTTCATAGACATCAGGGTCCCCCCAGGATTTGACATCAGAGCGGGGCAAATCCTAAGAAGGCACGAGAACCCAGTCAAATTAATCTTTGATTACAAGGATCCTCGTGTACCTGCCGCAGCAGCCAATGAGATTTCGCGCGGATAGGATTTGAGACAACACTCCAATGCCGAGCCTTCAAACGGCATGAAGGACAGCTGTGCGCTCAGAAGTTGTGGATAAGTTTCGAGAATTTCCAGCGCAGTGAGCGGGATCAGTCGTGCAGTAGAGAGCCGCCAGAAGACTCTTCAGCAGTGCCACTCGCCAAGACTCAGCGGTGCAAGCCCCCGTGCGAGCTGTGACCGCTCATGCCGCTGTGGGAGGCAAATGATCCGGCAGTATATGAATGAGCGGGGGAACCGCGATAGCCCCCGTAATAGCCCGGCTGGCCCCCAGTGTACGCCCGATAGCCCGCGTAATAACCCGGGCGGCTTCCACTATACGCGCGATAGCCCCCGTAATAACCCGGGCGGCCTCCACTGTACCCGCGATACCCAGGAGAGTATCCGTGATAACCGCCCCAGGAGCTGCGATAGCCATACCCGTGATAGTACGGAGTGGGGTAGCGATAGTACCCGCGATATCCGTAGTAGTAGGGATAACGGTAATAACCGGGATAGCCGTAATAGCCAGGATAGCCAAAGAAGAAGCTAAACGAAGATCCGTAGTAGTACGGATAGCCCGCATAGTAGGGATAGCCGTAATCGTAGTAGTAAGGATAGTAAGGCGGCCAGTAGGACAAGTAGTAAGGGGGCGGGTAAGCCGGAGGAGGCGGGGCTACTGCCGGAGGCGGAGCCGCCGCAGGTGGAGGTGGCGTCTGAGTGGCAGGGGATTGCTGAGGCTGTGTCTCCGCCTGCGAATAATCGAGCGAAGCCACTCCGCGAAATGCCTGTGGCGCATATTCAGTGTCTATGGTCACGGGAGCTGTAACTTGAAATGTCAGCAACGTCTCCGGCGGAAGTACCGTGGGGTAGCCCCGAGTGAGCAAAACACCGAGCGCACCGGTTGCAGCGCCCGCTCCTGCGCCGATCCCTGCTCCTTTGCCACCACCTGCGGCTCCGCCGATGGCCGCGCCCAGTGCAGTTGTACCTGTGACAGCCGCGACATCCCGCACGTTGGACGTTGGACCTCTGCGAACCACAAATTGCGACTGGATCGGCAAGTCCTGACCGTCCACCAGACTCAGACTGCTCAGCGTAATTTTCAGGTGCGAAACGCCGGCGACCATGCCTGCCTTCTTTGCCTCCACTACTCGGCCTGCGACAGAAGAGCCGCCTTGTGCGACCACGATGCCCTGCACGACTACCGGTTGCGCGAGGGTAGCGGAGAAGAGATCGCCGGGCTGGTTGCGGTCCGAAGAAAGCTCCTCGTTGATGCGGACCGTCAAGATAGTCCCCGGGCGAAGAGTCAAAGGCGGCATCGCCACGCGGCTCTGCAAGCCAGGATCAGAGGGAGAAGGAATACTGGCTGGATAGGTTTGTGCCAGGATCGGCGTGCCTGCGATCAACAGCAGGATTATTCCAAGCGGAAAAATCTGTTGGTGTCGGGTTACAAAAGCCAGCGGGTTCATAGCCTGCTCCTGTTCTTTTTGCTGATCAGCAGCTACCCCGTTTTGTGCAATGCTGTTTGTTAAAAAAACCCGATTATTCCGCCAATAATTTTACTCCCAATCGGACGCGCTGCACGCGCTGCACAGCAACATTCCTCAAACGGGAGCTGCAAAAGTGTGCACAGCCAGGCAATTCCGTGTGTCGGCGAGCGATCGCGAACCGTTCCTCAGCAGAAGCTAAATGTCCTTTGTAATCATAAAATTGGAAAACAAGGTCGCGCCAATTTCCAGACCTGCCGCTACTCTTTGGTCACGGAAATCGTGATCCGCATGCCGGGGCCAGGATCGCGCTCTGACAGCCAAGAAACAGTCTTTGCTTCCACCCCAGTTATCTAGCCGTTCTTGATCTTCTTTGCCAGCACCCATTCCACCAGTTGCGGGGCTAATCCGTACACCTTGGCGGCGATCCAATAGCGATGTGGGGTGAACACTTCCCGCTTACCATGCAAATACCCGTTGAGGATATCCCTGGCAACGGTTTCAGCACTCGCGCCACGACGCCTGTCGTCCAGTTGGCGAGGGTCGCGGCCGGGGATTTTGTTGGCACGGAAGTTTGTCGCAATGTATCCCGGGCAAACCGTCAGCACGTGCACGCCCGTGCCCAGCAACTCAACTCGTGCCGCTTTGCCGATCGCGTTCATAGCGAATTTTGTTGCACTATAGGCAGCCTGAAACGGCAGGGGAATGTGTCCCGCGACGCTAGAAATGTTGATGATCGTGCCACCGCCCTGGCGCTTCATAACAGGAGTCGCCGCCTGCATCCCGTCAATCGCGCCGAAGAGGTTCGTCTCGAACATCCGTCGACAGGCATTGAGGTCCATCATCTCTACAGAGTCTTGCAAGCCAAGACCGGCGTTATTGACCCAAATGTCGATACGACCGAAATTGTGCAACGTCAGTGACAGCACGCGGTCGATGTCTTCCCGGTTGCGGACGTCGCAGGCGAGGGCCAACGTGCGCTCGGGATGGCCGATACGGGTGCGGGCCGCCTCCAACCGTGCCTGATCACGGGAGGCCAGGACGACGGTAGCGCCTTCCGCAGCCAACAAGCGCGCCAGCGCCTCGCCAATTCCCATCGAGGCACCGGTAATTACGGCAACCCTTCCACTGAGCTGATCAGACATAGTTAATTCGACAGACCTGAGCGTAGCAGATAAGCATTATCCGCAATCGTACTGGGTGCGACACTATGCCATCGGGCCAGAACATGATTTCCCTGATCAGGAAAGGCAAAGTCCTGCCAGGAGGGGAGACAAATTCGCACGACTACACGCTTGGCCCGAACGGCTACGGAAAAATCAGAGCTTAGAAGTAAGAAAAACGATCCCTCAGCCCGTGTGGACCTGACGGATTGTTTCCGCCAGGTCCCTGGGAGGAGCACTCTTGAGCAGGTAAGCGCTGGCTCCTGCTGCCAAAGCACGCTTGATTTCGGTGTCCGTTTCAAAAGTCGTCAAGATGATGATGCGCGCGTCGGGAAATTCTGTCCGAATTGCAATCATAGCGTCGATGCCGCTCATATCTGGAAGTCTAAGGTCCATGAGGGTGACATCGGGCCTGTGTTCACGAAAGCGTTCGATCGCCTCACGCCCACTGGAGGCTTGCGCCACCATCACCATTCCTGGTTGGGAATTGATGACGAGAGCAATCCCCTCGCGCAGCAGAGGATGATCATCAACGCCGAAAACACGGATTTGGCTGCTCATCGTTGAGAAAGTGCTTTCCAGTACCCAGCGAACTATCGGTGACCAAGGATCACCAGATGTCGAACCTCGATCCTACTCGGGATAAGGTTGCCCCAGCAACAAAGAGGGGGTTACACAGATCGGAGCTGATAAATAAGGGAATGCCACCTTGATCACATTCGACGGTATCGGGGACGGTCATGCCGTTCATGCTGTCGATCTTCCTGCGAAGAGGGGAGGAGGGTTCCGGCCGGGCCGGTGGGTCCAGACCCGCGCGAGAGGATGGAAGAAAGTCACGCCGGAACCGATGAGCCTCCACGGCGACTTCCCTGAATGTTAGAGCCGCATTTGTGGTTCGAGTCGATCTCGCCCACGTCTTGCATTCTCATACCAAGCATTTTCTGTACCACGGGCCAGCCGATTCGGCGGTTGTCTCCTGCGGCTCGATCACGCTCTTGCAAAAACCATTTGATCTGGTGACCTTACAACCAATGGACAATCGAATACTCCCAGCGGCCACGATCGTCGGGCGGCCGGTTTTCAGCACGACCATGGCGATTTCTGCAACTTCTGCTTCCGTCACCTGCCAATAGCTCGTCACTCTCGTCTCTCAGACCTGCACCACAACTTGCCCGATTCTTCAGGCATGGGCATGTAATCGACTGTTAAGAAATGAGATCGCGCCTGGGAGCTCTACCTCTTGGTTTGGAAGCTTGCATGCTTTGAAATCGGTAGATCGAGCAGGCGTAGCCTGCGGTCTTGCGGATCCATTGGGGAAATCCGAGAGGGAGAATTCCGTTGACGCGTGTGATAGTCACTGCGGCCGAAAGTCTTGAAATCATCGTAAATCACGGCGATGAAGGCGACCTCGTGAAGTTGCGTGGCCGTCTGAGCATCGATACCTCGCCAGCCCTTCGCGATCAGCTTCTGTCCATGTTGGGAGAACCTTCGGCCGAACCCATCGTCGTTGACTTAGCGGAAGTTCCTTACATTGACTCCTCAGGCATTGCGACCCTGGTCGAGGGACTGAAAGTCGCGCGTAACCGACAAACCACTCTGTGCTTGCGGAGGATGCAGGGCCGTCTGCTGCACCTATTCGAGATCACAGGCTTGCTGTCTCTGTTTGAAACGAATGGCTGTGAAACCGCTTTGTCAGCCTCGAAGAATTCCTGATGGCAACCATTCTCGAAGACGTCGGAAGAGATACCCTCACGCACCTCGATTATGTCGGGAGCCTGAACATCCAGTTGTGGGCGACGCTGCGCGCCATGTGGACCGCATTGCCATTTGTGGGAAATCGCTACCGCTGGCAGGCCGCGGTGCGCCAGATGCTGCAGATTGGGGTGAATGCGCTGTCGATGGTGTCCCTGATGGCGCTTTGCTCTGGATTCATTCTCGCCATGCAAGGAGCCTCCGAACTGCGACGTTTCGGAGCCTTGCATTACGTTATCGATCTGGTGGCGATCGGCTTCACGCGTGAGCTCGGCCCGCTGCTCACCGCCGTAGCCGTCAGTGGGAGGTCGGGTTCGGCTTTCGCGGCTGAAATCGGAACCATGAAGGTGACCGAAGAACTCGATTCCCTGCGGGTGATGGCGCTCGATCCCGTGGAGTTCGTGTTGGCGCCGAAGTATCTGGCTGCGCTGATCGCGGTTCCTTGTCTCAGCGTGGTGTCAAACTTTTGCGGCATTCTGGCCGGCGGACTGTTCATGTTCTTCAGCACGCATCTGTCGCCGTTCCTGTACCTGCGATACGTGTTGCAGTCGATCCAGTTGCGCGATGTCATCACGGGACTGATCAAAAGCGTGGCCTTCGCCACGATTATTGCTCATGTTGGCTGCCTGGAGGGTTTCCGGGTTCGTGGGGGACCCGATTCCGTTGGGCGCTCGACCACCAGCGCGGTCGTGAAGTCAACGTTCCTCGTCATTGTGGCCGACGCCATTTTCACGGCCATCTTCTACCTCTCGGGGAAATCGTGATGCCAATCATTTCAGTTCGCGACCTGGTGGTCGAATACGACGGGCGGCGAGTACTGGACGGGCTCAATCTCGACATTGAACAGGGAGAGACCATGGTCCTGCTGGGCGGCAGCGGTTCGGGCAAGAGCACGCTGCTGCGCCACATCATCGGGCTTGAGCGTCCCAAGTCAGGCAGTGTCCTGGTAAAGGGGACCGACATTGCCCATTGCTCGCCGGCGGAACTGAAAACTCTGCGGCGCTCCATCGGCGTGGCTTTTCAGAGCGCGGCTTTGTTCAACTCGCTCTCGGTTGAGGACAATGTCGCGCTGATGCTGCGTGAACATACCAAGCTTGCGCCATCCATAATCGACCTGATGGTCTGGATGAAATTGGCGGTGGTCGGGCTGGCAGACTTCGGCAAGTTGCTGCCGCAGGAGCTGTCGGGTGGCATGAAGAAACGCGGCGCTGTCGCGCGTGCTCTCGCGCTTGACCCCGAGATTCTCGTGCTCGATGAGCCTTCGGCAGGACTGGACCCGATTGTTGCAGCGGAGCTGGATGAACTCATTCTGCTCCTGAAGCAAACCTTCCAGGTGACAGTCGTTGTGGTGACGCACGAACTGCCAAGCGCATTCCGGATCGCTGACCGGATCGCGATGCTGTACCACGGAGTGTTTAGCACGATTGGGACTAAGGACGAAGTCAGGGCAAGCCAGGATCCGCGTGTCCGGCAATTCCTCGACCGAACGCCTGGAGATATCGCCAAAGCGCCCGCCGTCGCCGCTTACTTCGACAAATACTTGCGCAGTTCGGAGGCAAACTCGTGACAACAGAAGCAAAGGTCGGGGCGTTCGTGCTGGGATGTTTTGCCCTCCTGGCGTTTACGCTCATTTGTCTGATCAACGCCCAGTTCAACCGGGATACGGTTCCTTACCGGACATACCTGCGTTATGCCGGCGGACTGGAGCCGGGAGCGTCAGTCCTCTATGGCGGCATTAACGCGGGCAAAGTGACAGCCGTACGGCCGTGGGAGAAAGACCCGACCCGGATCGAGATTCTGTTGGAAGTGAACCGGGGTACGCCGCTGAATGAAAAATCCGTGGCCAAGCTGGGTATGACCAGCATTATGAACAGCGCTTCACTATCGATTACCACCGGCAGCAACGAGGCAAAACGCCTTCCCCCCGGATCATCGATCTCCTCTCAGGAAGCCGCCAGTCTGGATGAGATTGCCGGCAAGATGGCCACGGTCGCAGATAACGCAAACACCTTGATCGTGCAGGTGCAGGGAGAACTGGAAGGGATCAGCGGCGACACTCGACATCTACTAGCCAATTTGAACACGGTGACCGGGCCGCCCAATCAACAGAGGATTCAAGCGGTGTTGGATCGGGTTAATGGAATGCTGGCGACCGAAGGGCCGAAGATCGATCGAATTTCCGATCAAGTGATCGCGCTCAGCCAGCATGCCGATGACACCGTTCAAAACGTGAATGGCACGGTCACCGACCTGCGGGAACCGATGCGCAAAGACCTGGCTGACTTGCAGGCTACTTTGCTGCAAGCTAGGAGCCTGCTGGCGGACATGCAGGTGGTGGTGCGGGCGAATGACAGCAAGATCGACGACACAGTGGAGAATCTGCGGGACGCGACAGACAACCTGGATCAACTGACCGAATCGCTGAAGCAGCGTCCGTGGAGCTTGATCCGAATCAAGCAACCCAAAGAACGCAAGATCCCGCAATAAATAATGAGGATGGATATGAAAACGCATTCTATAGCCGCGCTGGTTGTGCTGGTCGCCTCGATCGTTTTGGCTGGCTGCGGAGGTGGGGTGAAATACCCGAAGTACTACACTCTGCAAGTGCCGCCGCCACCGGATCCGCCGGCCCCGGAAGGCGTCCGTGCATCGTTAGCGATACGCGAGTTTAGATCGCCGGCTTACCTGCGACAGGGCGCTATCGTCTATAAAACCACTCCCGAGCAGATCGGCTTCTATAACTATCACCGCTGGGCGGAGGATCCACGCGAGCTCGTTACCAATGCGGTGATCGATCGTCTGCGCGCAAGCGGAAACTTTACCCAGGTAAAGTCGTACGACGGACGCGCGGATGTCGATTACATACTGAGCGGGCGGCTGGAAAAGCTGGAGGAAACCGACTATGACGGTGGAATCAGGGTGGAGGTCGCGATTTCTGCTCAAATGACGAGTCTTGCCAGCGGTGCAACGGTGTGGACCAACTCGGTTCTCGAGAGCGGAACGGTCGCCAATCGCGACGTACCCGGGGTTGTATCCGCGATGAATCAAACCATGGAGCGTGCGATTGAGAAATTGCTGACGCCACCTCCTGCCGCAGTTTCGAAATGACCGAGGGTGCTATGGCAGTTCACAGCAATCTTCCCTTAACGATGCCTTCCAGCGAGTTTCGATTTTCCAGCGTTGATGGATTGCAAGTAGCGTGCGCCCGCTGGGATAGCCGTGGCCCAGTGCGCGCCGTAGTCCAGATTGCGCATGGTATGGGTGAACACATCGGGCGGTACGCCGGCACGATTGAAGTCCTGATATCCGCCGGTTTCATCGTCTACGGAAACGATCATCGCGGACACGGCCGTACCGCACCCTCCGCCAAATACCTGGGCGATTTCGGCGAGGGAGGCTTCGATCTGCTGGTCGAGGACATGGTGCGGCTAAGCCGTATCGCCAAGGAAGAAAATCGTGATAAGCCATTCTTCCTGCTGGGACACAGCATGGGTTCCTTTGCGGCGCAAGAATATGTGCTCAACCATAGCCGCGAAATCAACGGACTCGTTCTCTCCGGATCGGGCGCTCTCGATGGACTCGCTCATGTGGCGAACTCAGCGCCGGCGGGGAAAAACATTTTGAATGCGCGCTTCGAACCGGCGCGGACCGCGGTCGATTGGTTAAGCCGCGATCGCGCAATAGTAGATGCATTTATTAACGACCCTCTGTGCTTTGCGCAGCTTCAGCCACCTTCCTTTGCATCGTTTCTCGCTGCTGCGCCTCGGTTGTCCGACCCTGCTAACCTTCGCAACATACGCGTTGATCTACCCATCTACCTGTTTTCGGGGAGCGAAGATCCCGTGGGTCAGCAGCTTGAAGGAGTCAAAACCCTGATAGAGCGCTATCGCAAAGCGGGCATGTCCGACATCGCCCATCATTTCTATTTCGATGGACGGCACGAAATGCTCAATGAGATCAACCGGCACGAAGTTCTGGAAAACTTGCTTGGCTGGATGTCTGGAGTGCTGGCAACCCGCGAGGCGGGTCAGGACAGAAGTCGGCAGTAGGTAAACCCGGTGGGATAGCCCTGGCCCGGTGCGCGGCACAGTCTAGATTGCACATGGGTACAAGCGAACAGGCGAAAATACAACCAACCTCGATCCCGGTTGCTGAATAATATTGACGAATCTGCTTCAGCCTGGGACGGCGCGCGCGGAGCGTAGAACCAATACTGCCAAGCAGGGGTCCCCGGGATCGATTGGACTATGCAGTCAGCGTAAAAGAAATTGGGTAATGGTCCGAAGCCTTTACCTGGCTATGTACGCGCCCGGAGCCAGCCTGTATAGGTCCACGAATGAATGCCCAATCGATTCGGCGCCCGGATTCAAACAAACCACGCCCCGGGGTGGTGGGTGCGCGTGGAACCGCAATCGCATCTTGGAACCCCTGCTTGGCAAATCCCAAAGCCGCACTATTTTTGGAAGCATCCAGGTTGAAGTCGCCCGCGATCACCAGGGGACAGCGGACGTCCTGGCGTGCCGCATCCGACAAGACTTCCTGCGCCTGTGATAAACGCAGTTCGTCATTTCCACGGCTTTCCAGATGAAGGTTGTAGACGATGAATTTGCTCCCCGCGATATCGATGTCTGCCACCAGCGCGATTCTTCCTCCGAGTCTCTCCTGGAAGGGCTCGATCCGGGGCAGAAACCAGCGGGGTTGCCAGAAATGAGACTGTTGCGAGAAACGGATCAGGCGAGGATTAGAGATGGGCCATTTCGAGAGAATAGCTTGCCCATGGTACGCGGGAGAGGTTTTGGATCCCTGGACAAGCTCTTCAAACTCCCGGCCGAACACATACTCCATTTGCAGCTTCCGGGCAATCTCTTCGGCTACGTTCAGGTGCCGCGTACGGCGCGCATTGAGATCCACTTCCTGAAGGATGAGAATGTCGGCATTTGCCGATGCCAGGAAATTGATGATCCCGTCTAACTGCAGGCCACGATCGATGTTCCAATCGACAATGCGCAGCTCCCGCGGCGGCCAGACTACCCACTGGAAAGGCACATAGCTGCCGCTAATGATTTCCTTCATTGCCATGTTTCTACTGTAGCGGACGAAGCGAGCTGGGGAAAAACACTCTGCTGGGCAAATGTTAAATCAACCGGGTCGTCGATTTCTGCCCAAGGCGCTCCTGCTGTCGTGGTGAAGCCCACCCAGAGACCCTCGTCTACAAGTTCCTGGACAGCAACATTGAAGAACTCATTCACCCGGCTGGCTTCGATCAGATCCTGCATTTTGGCGAAGAATCGGGCGTTGACTGCTCGATCGAACAGGGTGATGCCGATATAAGTTCC
This sequence comes from Terriglobales bacterium, assembly GCA_035624455.1. NCBI lineage: Bacteria > Pseudomonadati > Acidobacteriota > Terriglobia > Terriglobales > Terriglobales bacterium. The sequence continues at coordinate 32,372 of DASPRM010000036.1, read as the reverse complement.
ACTAAACTCCAGCTTCGATATCTTCTTGCTCATCCGAATTACTCGTCCGCGCGAGACAATCACCTTCATGGTCTCATCCCGCCATTCCGGATCCACAATCATCGAGACCAGTGAATTTGCTTTCAGGGCGGAATTGAGAATCTGAGGGTCGCAAACAACGTCGGCGTTGAGACAAACGAATCCATCCCCGTTGAGCCACTCGCGTGCCAGCCAAAGCGAATAAATATTGTTAGTCAGGGCAAAAGCCGGGTTTTCGATGAAGTCAATCTTGGGTTTGCGATGCCCGAATCGCTGCCGCACATGGCGAACGATTTGCTGCTTCTCATACCCGATCACGATGGCGATCTCCTCGATTCCCGCTCCCCACAGGGCTTCGATCTGGTGGTCGAGTATGGTCCTGCCATTAACTTCAATCAGACACTTGGGGCGTTCGCCGTGGACGGCACGAATTCGTGTGCCTTGCCCGGCCGCCAGAATCACTGCTTTCATGATGCCTCCTGCGACACCTGGATTTCCCTCAGAGGAAGGTTGGGTGTCGCCTGCTTGAAGAACCTGTGGTTGAAATAAAGGGCGAGTGTCCAGGTAAGATGGCTACCCAATGTTGCCAGATAGAAAAGCACAGGCAGTCCACCAAGAACGGTAAAGATCACGACGTAGTGAACGGCCACGCCCCTCTTTTGGAACGCTTGAGCGTGCCGCACCGCACGTGAAATCCAGTTGGAGGAGTCCTTCTCTAGCTTTCGGTAGAACGTTCCCAGGTATTCACTGGGACGGTCGGCACTGGTGGCACGTTTTCGCTGGAGTGAAGTAATAGCAATTGACAGGACAGTTCCAACCAACAGGGCTGCACCCACCCAGAGTTCGCGGCTGCCGTACTGGCGATAGAGTCCAATGGTGATGCCGCCGAATAAGAGCAAGTAGCTGAGCCCATCCGCGAAGCCCTCCAGCCAGGTTCCGAAGGGCGAATCGGCGAACTTGATACGAGCCAACATTCCATCCATCTCGTCGAACAAGCCGGCAATGAAGAACAGGAGGGCGCCGGCGACATATGACCAATAATTTCCACGTGCAAAGGCCATCGCGGAAAGAATCGACACCATCACTCCTCCGAAGGTGACTGCGTTCGGGGTCACGCGAGTGTGCGAGAGCCATCTGACTATCGGACGACACAGGCGACGGTTGAATGAAGTGTGGATTCCGTCCAGTATTTTTCCGGAGTTTGCGACAAGAAAGCGTTCCGCGGCCTCAGCGGACTCGTCAGAAGTGACCGCGATGCCCTCCGGCAAGCTTCTGCCCTGGGGCGCCAGGCTTGGTTCAGAAGCCACCGTCGCTTTGGAGACCCACGCTGGTACAGTCCAGTTCGTATGCGACTGCTCCGACTCTGGGAGGGCGGCGAGAGCTCGGGGATACGTGACCCAGTTCCAGGGCAACCAGACAAATCGGTCCTCCAGGAGATCCTGGAGACTTGCCCAACTTGAAAGCGAATTCGGATCAAAATCCTTGATCGGTACGAGCCTGACCTTGCCATTCTTCCGGAGCTGGGAAGACCCGAGAACCGTCTCCGCCATCTGCACAAGCATGCTCTGCGGCCAAATCAAAAGAACATCCCTGGCTCCAGCGCGTTGCGCAGTGGCCAAACTTCTTGCCAGGAGGCCGACTCCGCAGATCCTTCGTGTAAGCTTGGCGCGGTCCGCAGTCGACGTGGTCTCGGGAACTACGACAACGACTTGCATGGCAGTGCCCCTTCCGTGAACATGGTTTCACCCTCGGTCTTGCTCTCTCTGGAAACCCGCGATCGCCAGGCGAGCCATGCCAGGCCGACCAGGGCCCAGGAAAGATCGCGTGCGCGACGTGTGAAGGCCAGTGTCAGGCCGAACGCCGGAGACAGCCCAGACGCGGCGAATGCAGACATCGCCCCACTTTCGTCAGCCCCGAGACGCGCCGGAACCCATCCCGACATCATCTTGACTGCGCGGGTCAGGCCTTCGATGGCGAACACCGTCACCAGATGAAGAGGCAGACGCAGTGACCACAACACCACCGCCACCTCCGAAGCCAACAGGAGCTGACATCCCATGCTGAGCCAAAACATCCGACTCACCAGCTCTGGCTTCTCCGTGCGCAGATTGCGTATGGAAGATTCAATCTCTCCAGCCCGGTTGAGCCACGACGGTGATCGCTTCCCGAGTGCTCCGGCAATACTTGAGAGAACGGATTTGCGTCTCGCCATGAACGCAATCACCAGCACGAACACAGCGCAAAGCGCCAGAACCGAATTCCCGCGGGTCTTCAACAGGCTGAGGCAGAAGCAGCCGGCAATGCCGAGAAGCGCAGACGTGAACCAGTAAACTCCGTTGTCAAGAAATGTTGCCGTGGCGGTTGAGGCTACAGGGGTACGCAGCAAATTGATCTTCATGGGCTCGGAAACAACAGGCCCGAACACGGTGAGATAGCCCATTGCCTGTGACGCGAGCCGAATCCCCATCAGCCGTAGCACTCCAACTTCGAGGCCTTCATTCTTGAGGGATGCCGACCAGCTGAGGGTCTGCATTAGGAGGCGGCCCAAACTGAGCGCGACCACAATGGGCAGCGCAATTCGCAGTGCCGTCAGTTGCTGAATGATTACGAGCCTGCCTGAGTGCATGATCACCCATGCCAAAAGGGCTGCCCCGATGACTGCTGCAATCAAGTTGGCTTTCCGCACATGCCAGCTCCCGCGCGCGCGGCTCAATTTCGAATTTGATTTGAGTTTCGTCATCATCAGAATGCAAAGACGAACTTGCCTCTGAAGGTCCGAGGCGCAGAGTTGAAGAATTCACCGTAGCGGTAGCTGTCCAGGTTGTTCTGCACGTCGCGTGGATTAAAGTGGTCGAAAACGTTGAATACTCCCAGGCCTACTTTTATGTTGCGCTCCTTACCCCGGAAGGGCACTGTGAATCCCTTAAGCACCTGAACATCCACCGAGTTGAAGCGTCGGAAACGCAGTTCATTGCGCGGGCCCACAAACTCGCGCATCTGGTCGACAACCGAGTAGGGGAAACCGGTGTGAACGTCGAGAACCGGCAGCACTGTGATCTTCCAGGGTGCGTAAAACTCACCCCAGGCCAGAAAGCGATTAGGTGCATCGAAGGGCAATGGTCCCCGGGCATTAGCCTGGATCACTGGCTGAGGATCACTTCCGAAGAACTGATTGAAGTCGTTGAGATCACCGGTTGCCTTGGATCGCACGTAGGACGCATTCAGCGTGTGCTGGCGAATCTGGTAGCGGCCGGTGACCTGGAATTCGCGGTAGAAGTCTCGCCCGCTGCTGGCCAGCGATAAGACGCTGCCGTTCGCAGTTGTTGCCGGCGTGAGGACAAAATTACGGACGGTGTTTCTCTGCTGGTAGGCGACGCGAATCAGCAGGTGGTCGATAACCTGCCGGTCAAGCTCGACATTCCAAGCTTCGCTTCGGGGATTTTCCAGTCTCCCGTTGATGACGTTTGAATATGGAATCGACGAAATCGTCGCGCCCGCCGGATCCAGAGTCAGAATTGTGCGATTCGGGAAGGATGGGAAAGCTGGGACGTTCAGGGGAACGCGATCGTAAAACAATCCGCCGCCTGCCCTCAGCAGGGTCTTGCGATCGCGGGTCAAGGCCAGCGTCAAGCCGGCGCGGGGCGCAGGATGAGTCGAGTCGGTGATTGAATCGGTGTCGAATCGCGCGCCGAGGTCCAACGCCAGGCGGGACCAAGGCGTCCATTGATCTCCGAGAAACCAGGCAAATTCGTTTTGGCGGACGGAGAAATTGGTAGCCGGGCTAAAGTCGATTCGTTCCAACGCCGACCCGGCCACACCGACAATGTCTACCGGCAGAAACTGCTGGCGACCATCGTACGAGCTGTGAGAAAAATCCAATCCCGCCTTCAGCTGATGTTCGCCTAAGAAGTGCTTCCTGGGGGCCGAGTAGATTTCCTGCCATTCCACCCGATGGGTGCGCCGATCTTGACGGTTGAAGAATCCGCCTTCGGTCGTTTCGACTAGCAGGCGATAAGGATCTTGACTGTTGGGAAGCACGTCTGCATCGAACTGCGAGTAGGCCAGGCGCGAGCTGAGCAGGCCGCCCGATTCTGAGGCGTAACGATGCTGCGCCGAGAGCTGATATCCACGCTGATGGAGGTCTGGAGTGGAGGGTTGCGGAGTGAAGGTATTCAGACCCAGGTAGTCGAGTTTCTGAGGAAAAACTGCGACAGACAGGGTTGCTGTCTGCTTTTCGTTGATCTTCCAATCCAGTTGACTGAATGAGTCGAAGCTCTCGAGCTTCGTGTCGCGTTGGAGTGGAGGGAGACTCTCTACCGGAGTGCGAACGTAGCGGTACTCGAGAGACTGGGTGAAGGCCAGCTTATCTTTTATGATTGGGCCGGTGAGGGTCGCCCGCGGCGTGAAAGCCCCAATCCCAACGATGTGACCGTCGCGGTCTCTAGCTCGCGGGACGATGTTCTGCATGGAGAAATGGAATTTGTCGAGATTGCCGCTACGGGTCTCGACACTCGAGATTGCTCCCGTGAACTTTCCGTACTCGGGATCATAAGGATTGGAAATAACCTGAACGGAAGAGACCACATCGATGGGCAGGTTTATGGCTTGCCCGCCGGTCGCTGGATCTGTCACGTTCGCTGAATTCACCAGCCAGCCTGCCTGTGTGGACTGGGCGCCTTTCATATTGATCATGCCATCGGGTCCACGGACAACGCCTGGGACAAGCGGCAACAGAGTCTCGATTTTCTCGTTTTGGTTGGGCGCTGCTTCAATGGTCGATTGGCTGATAGTGTTCTTCTGAGCCGATTCTTCAATTGGAGGAGGGTCGCTCGCGGTGACCGTCACGCTACTCGCAACCGCTGCGACGTTCAGCTCGATCACCAGTACTGATGCTGCGCCCGGCTTCACGTCCACTGCCAGTGCGGTGTTAAGACCAGGAGCACTCGCTTCGATTTGGTACGTTCCTGGGGGAAGGTTATCGATAGTGAATGCTCCCCGCGCGTCCGACTCGGTTTCCTTGTTTTTGGGCCCCTGGAGGACGATGTGCGCGTTCGGCAAAACGGCAGGTTCTCCGTTCTGGGTCTTGGTAATCACCTCACCGCGAATTGATCCGGGTACCACGGTAGTGTCTTGCGATAAGCAAGGCATCAGGACCAGTACAGTGAATGCAACGACGAGTGAAATTCTTCGCATGGCTGCTTCTTCTCAGCAAAGGTGAATGCAATGAGGCGTCCAAACGGCCAACCAGCCCGCGCGGATTGATCCAAGTCTTGAGCGGTTGGGTATTTGAAAGAAACTGACGCGGATACTTTTTGCCGCGAATCCCATTTCAGAAAGCGCCCGGGACTTGACACTTGTCGAAGTCTTGGCAGATTGCTTGCCGCCTGGAGTACAACCGTGCGCATGGAAATGCTTGGGAGTGGAAAGCCCGCATCTCCTTCACCCGGAAGATGGTTACTGCACTCTTCCTCGAAAGTGGTATCGCACTGTCACTTCATCCTGTGAGCGAAAAAGACCTCTATCTAGGGTTGTCGGTGAATTGATTCAGATCCATCATCGTGTAGTGGGATGAGGGAGAGACCATGAACACAGTCGAATCTGGAACGACATCGCAGACTCCGTTTGTATATGACGCATCGCACGCGGCGTTCGAACAGCTGGTGACCGGTTCGGAGCCGCTGGAAGCACGATTTGAGGCACTGTCACACCTTTCCCGATCAATTCTCATCGAGAACTCGCAACTTCAGGCAGAATTGCGAAATTTGAAATCCGAATTCAGCGAGGAGAGAATTTACCCGGAGGATGAACTGACCGGCGACGCCTACTTTGAAGAGATCGTCGGCCGCAGCCCCGCTCTCCGACGAGTGTTGCAGCAAGTAGAGGTGGTAGCCCCCACCGACTCTGGAGTATTGATTCAAGGAGAGACGGGCACCGGCAAAGAGCTCGTGGCTCGCGCCATTCACAACCGTAGTGCGCGTCGTGATCGGCCCTTTGTGAAGGTGAATTGTGCCGCTATACCCTCGGGTCTGTTGGAGAGCGAGCTGTTCGGGCACGAAAAAGGCGCCTTCACTGGCGCCATTACGCGAAAGCCCGGCCGCTTCGAAGTAGCGGATAAGGGAACCCTGTTTTTAGACGAAGTCGGTGACATTCCGCTCGAGCTGCAATCCAAACTGCTGCGAGTCCTGCAGGAGCATGAGTTTGAGCGCCTGGGCAGCACTCATACTCAGCAGGTTGATGTACGCGTAATCGCTGCTACCCACCGTGACCTGAAGAAGATGGTAGAAGAGGGGACCTTCCGCAGCGACCTGTACTATCGGCTGCATGTGTTTCCCCTCGTAGTCCCTCCATTGCGCGATCGCCGCGAGGATATACCGCTTGTTGTCCGCCACTACGTGGACAAATATGCGCAACGAATGAATCGGCGAATCGATACCATCCCGGCTCGCACCATGGAGATGCTTGCCAGCTATGCGTGGCCAGGCAATGTACGGGAGTTGCAGAACTTTATCGAGCGTGCGGTTATTCTTTCACCCGGAACTTCCCTTCGCGCTCCGCTGGACGAACTACAGCAGGAGACAAAACATCCTTCTCCCACGGACTTGAGTACCCTGGAGGAGATGCAACGCGAACATGTGCTGCGCGCCTTACGGGAATCGAACTGGGTGACTGGGGGGCCGAATGGCGCAGCAGCCCGCCTCGGGATGAAACGTACAACACTGGCATACCGCATCCGCAAGCTGGGGATCCAGTGTCGCCCACAGTGATTCCCGTGCCCCTGTTCCATCAACAATTACCGACGGCGAGCGGACTTCCCCCCGCGTCTGCAAGCCGTCCGCCAGCCCATATTCCCAAAGATGTGTATTCGCTGGCTGCGGCGGCAAGAATGAGTTGTGGATCGGACGACATCGAGGCGGGACGCTCTGCCTATCCCGTAGCGCGGCTATCGCGCATGCACGGTTAATACTGGACAGGGGGAATCGCAGAGCACTCGATATGGGTTCGTAGACAGAAATCGGTCAGCAAACCTGTGACCCCCCGGTACGGAAAGCACGATCAGGTCGGCGGCAATCTGATGAGCTACTGACAAAATGAGATCACTTTGCACGCCGGAGTCCGCTGGCGAATGCTGAGGACCGCTCAGTGCAATATCGAATGTCGCGTCTCTTCGCTCGGTTTCGGGCGCTTCATACTCCAACCCGTTCGCGGTCACACGGCTCCACTCCTTTTCGCGACCGTCCACAGTGTGGAGCTGGGAACCATATTTGCGGGCCAGTGAAAGGGCATACGATTCTGCAAGTGCGGAGCGGGTTGGGGCTACGTTGGCCAAGAGAATGCTTTGAGGTCCGAATTCCTGCATTCGCGGCCGATCGGCGGAGGGGCCTACGGTCAATACCGGGCACGAAGATTGGTCCACAATGATCTCGGCAACCGATCCCAAAACCATTTTCCGCCATCCCGTTCGACCATGGGTACCAACAACGATCAGATCAGGATGAAGGTCTTTAACAATATCTGGAAAAATTCCGGCCAGGTCTCCGGCCTCAACTTTGATGTGGACTTCGACATTCTTGAGCCGGTCTTGCTTGCGAAACCCCGATATCAGCCGTTCGAGCTCGCTCTTGGCGTCATCGCGGGTCGTCTGGACGGCGCCCGGGTCTACCATGTCGTAAGGTATCGGATCGATACAGTGAAAGAGATGCAACCGCGATTGATAGCGGCTGGCGACTCCCAACGCACAGCTGAGGGCTCGTTCTGAGCATTCCGAGAGGTCAGTCGCCATTAGAATGTTGCGCACGCTCAGCTGATCCGGGCTGATGAATGAATGTTGTACTATCCCTTCCTGCGGATCTGCCATCGCCATATCTGTCTCTCGAAGCCGTGTCGGACCTACTCGGCGCCAACGAGGTGCCGTGCGCGAGCCTCCTGGGTTGATCCCTCTTTGTTTTGAGCCGCATTCACAACATAGTTTTGGTGTTCGATAGTCAGAACTTTCTTGCCATAGAGCCTGACCTGGACAAAGGTCTGATCTCTTTCAGGAAGCCAGAAATTATCGATCTTCTGGTACTGGCGCACGAAATCAGCTCGTTCGATCCAGAAAGACAGTTTTTTCGCAGGATGGCCTTCGATGCGAACTACGGCGTAATCATTAACATCAACCCACAATTTGCCTTCGAACAAGTACTTGTCTTTCCGCCGGGGAATTGCCTGCGCTACGAAACAGAGGTGAGATCCAACCTGCTGCTCACCGATCAAATTCAGGGAGTAGTTTGCCGGTGAGATGGCGCTGTCATGATGACTCTTACCGGCAGCGGCTTCGATTTCGCTGGAGATTAGCGGATTCAGCGCCATTCGCCGAACGAGTTCCGATCCTTTTTCAGACGTTGGCACAAACCTCTTCTCGTCAGGTGCACGGAACTCCATCCGCCCAACTTCCTCGGCATGCACTTTGCCCTTCAAATCACTGACTTGATAGGTCCTAAGGACTGTGTAGTCAAACAGGGCCGACTTTCGAAGCTCGTTGTGGGCATCTATTTCGGCGAGAACCTGGTTTTCGGTGATCCCGGAACGCAAAGCGTGGAGAGGAGAAGTAATTTCCTTCCGGTTTTCCTGATCAGACTGCGCCCTTGCCGCCACCGCAAATATTGTTATTGCGGCAAATGTAGCGGCTAAGAGAGTGAGTTTGAGTTTCGTGTTCGCTGCTGTCATATCTCGTGTCTCCAGAAGTTCGAATATCGTTGTTCAATCTTGCGATTTGATTGGCGCGCCCGGATCATCCCTGCGACGCTCCAGGGTGCTGCGGTACTGACGGCGCACGCTCTCTCGAGACCACAGATCCTTGCCCACCCTGCACCGGGGCCGCGTGCGAAGGGCCCGGCACAGACGATTCCTTGATGGTCTTGGCTACATTGCGAGCCAGGTTATGAGTAGCGCGCAAGTTGCCGCCCATGAAACGCACATTGCCGTCGACCACGTGTTCCCAGATGACCCTGCCGTCCGGCGTGCACAGTTGAGTGCGGACGGTTAGCTTTGTTGCCCCGCCAAAAGTGGTTACCGCACGTTTAGTCTCGCTTCCGGGTGTGTACTTCTGCACACTGGTTTTGAGGATCAGCAGGTCAGGAACGGCATTGGCATTCCGGTCGCCTTCGCGAAATACCTGTTTGAATTCCTTCGTCTTGTCCAACTCGTGCAAAAGGCTCTCGTAGATGGCAAGCTGGAAGGAAGATGAGAGGCCTGAATCGCCAGGGTCAACCTGGTCCACCTGCACGCTCCATTCCTTGGAATTGGAGCTGTTGTTTCCTGGTGACGTTTTCGTGCCCCCATTCTGGGCAAAGAGCTGAAGCGCGCCTGTAGCCGTAATCAAGATCGTCGCCGCGGCCAGCAGAACCGATGACATTCGTTTATTTGCTTTCACGCGTAACCTCCGCAGTGCTTTGTTTTGAGGGTTCTTCATCCTTGTGACTGGCATGCGCGCCTCGGGCGATGAGTTCATTTTTCAGAACCTCTCCTTGCCCTGGGTTCAACTGGAAGATCGCTCCATGGATCGCTCCATTGGCGTCAACATATTCCAGAGCAAGAGTGTCGTACTTCTTGTGGGCAAAGAGGCTAACCACTCGCCCGCCGCCATAGGGAGCGGCTGCTTTGCCTAACGTCATCGGCAACCCGCCAACTTGCTTGCTTTCATCGCCTACAAACACATCCTGGACGGAGGCGGTTTTGATCTGTTTGGCGGGACTTCCGTTCGTCTCAAACTTCAGAACATCGCCGTCGAGCGAGACAGTCCCGTTTGCGTTATCCCGAGCGCCTGCGAAACCCAGTAGATGGGTAGCCTGAACGCTGAACGGGGTAGTCGAACTGCTTGGTTGGCTGGTGCTCTGAGCAAACGCCGCAGCGTTGCAAAAGACGAACAAAATGAGGAAACTGAGGGTCAGACGAGCGATCGGCAAGTCCGACGTGCCATACCTCTGAATAGCTTTACGATTCATGTTCTCTCCGGCCCCGACCCCAAAACGGAACCTCTTCGTCCTCGGGCGGGCAACAAAAATTCACCTAACCACGTGCAACCAGAATTCCAAACCGAATTGCTTTCCAGCTGCAAGAGTTGCGGCTCAAACCCTGAGACATACAGCGTCAAGCGGTACCTGTTAAGCAATTGGCCTCATACACGTCCGCCGAAATACGGGCAAACCATTGGCATGTGGCAGCTGATTGGCCTCTGTTTGCGGTAGCCCGATTATTCAGAGCTCAGGACTGCATTAGCCCACACCCATTCCGGAAACCAGTCCCTACGACACTTACCGCGACATTGAAATTCCATCATGGCTCCGCCACACTGTGGGCAGACCAAATTGATAAGCGAAGAGATGATGCTGTCCTTAGTAGTTCCGGGTAGCGTTTCAATAATCGTCATGCTCTGCTCCTAAGGGTGGAGTTCTGCGCCGAGATTGGCTCCAGATCATTTACAACGCGAGGAGCAGCCAGGTTACGTATGAGGAACAAACCTGCCGGAAGTCTCTCGCTCTCAAGCGCTCCGCGCTGGTTGGCTTTCGGAGACGTCTTGGGACCAAGTAAACCGGCTGCCGCCTCGCAGGTATATGAGCTTGCAAGCGGGATGCCAACTGCAAGACACAAATGACGAGTGTCAGGCCAGGGATTCTCAACAAGTGGCGAGCGCCGAGACACGGAGATTTACTTGTTGTGACAACAAGGTCCTATCACGTGCTAAATTTCCGTCAAGTATCTGTTCGCTCTACGAGAAGGGACATACCACGCTGCATGCCCGCGCTTTCTCGCAGCCCGGTGGGGACTGGAGCGTCAAATGCTTCACGAAACACGAGGAGAGACGAATGCTGAGACTGATGTGTTTGTTCTGTATTTGCTTAGTCACCATTTCGATGTTTTGCCAGTCAGCGTCGAACTATCAAGTGGCCACAATTACGGCTGTCAAACCTCATCAGCCTGCAGGTGACAGTGAGCGTAATGCCGGCGGTTACGAAGTTTCGCTTAAAGCAGGCAATACCATTTATGTAGTTCTATACACACCGCCGCAGGGTGCTGACACTGTGAAATATGCGGCTGGCCGTGACGTGCTGGTGCTGGTCGGAAAAAAGACAATTACCTACAACAACATACTGGGCGAGTCGATAGAAGTGCCAATTATTAGCCAGAAACCGGCTGCCGAGGCCAAGCAATCGAAGTAGCTGCCAACCGCTGCTGGGCGAGTCGATTGGGCTGAAACTCTAACAGATCAAAGGCCCCAGTGCGTCGCCGCGCAGAAGGTTATGTCCCCGGGAGCATGGGGGCGCGGAGGGGATTGCACCAAGGTCAGCTGATAGCCGTCTCCGCCAGGCTAGATGGCACTTCCGGAGCAGCGTCGAAATGATGATAGTGGCCCCGGCTAGTGCGCTCTCCAGCATAAGCACTGAAGATCAGACGCAGGGCCGCCATCAAAGGTACGGCTAGGTAAACTCCGACGATCCCTCCGATTTCGGCTCCTACCAGCACCGCAAAAATTGCGGCCAGAGGGTGGATCTTCAGGTGACTTCCCATAATCCGGGGCGTCGCGAAATAGTCTTGGATCACTCTCCAAATGAGCAGTAATGCTGCCATCCAGAGCCAGTGGCAGTGATTCAGCAGCCCGACACCGACAATCGTCGCGAATGTCGTGATCCAGCCCGCCACAGGAATGAATTCCAGCACTCCCCCCAGGCTGGCAAACAAAATGGCGTGCGGAAATCCCAGAAGCAGCAAGGCGATCAAATAAAACAGGAAGGACAGACCACAGAGCAGCAGCTGCGCCCTCACATATCGTGTGAGCATTTCGTGAAGATCATTGGCTACTGTCCAGACTCTTGCGTACCGGTTTGAAGGAAACAAGATTCGGATGAGGACATCGGCGATGTGCTGCCCGTCGCGCAAGAAGAAGATCGCCAGGACAGGAATCAGAAGTGACCAGCCGATTATCTGCGCAGCATTGGAAATGTAACGGTCTACGGTTGGCACCAGGCTCTGAATTCCTTCTCTATGCCTCGCCAGAAACGCTCTGAAGCGAATTTCCTGTTCCTCGCTCCAATCGTATTTTTGCCTCAGGTCGCCGGCAATATTTCCCGTTGCCAGTCCATCCATCACAACTGGAACCTGGTCCATAAACTTCACGGTGCGTCTTGCCGCACCCGGCGCGAACAAGTATCCCAGCACCCCGATCAGAATCAAGAACGCAAGATAAACCTCCACGACCGCTGGCCCTCTCAGATTCCTGAAGAACAGGGAATGACTCTGTAAAAACTTGACCACAGGATTAAGCAAGTAGGCGAAAAAAATCGCCAGGACAAAGAGAAGAATAATGCGCCGAGCGCTGTAAACAGCTGCGCACAAGACAGCGAAGAACAATATCGTCATCAGAATGTTTGCGGTGCGACGCTCGGGGAATGACATTTGTATGGCCTCAGTGCGACCTGCGACGGCATTTCTGGCACTGCCTGGAACCAATGTGAGGTATGCAATATGGGGGCCACTTCCGCCCGGACAACAATGCCTGGACTGCGGTGCATCACGAGCAGCCCACGCGCCGTGGAACTTAATACTTGCAGGGCTTCTCTGGCTGAAACCGCCACGAGTTGCTAACATTGCCCACTACGCTGGGGTGACGAACCCTCGTCACAAGACAAACATCTGCCCAGGAATCAGACGACGTCATGCCGCCAAACTGGAAGAAATCCGTTCGATACTCGGTAACGTGGTCTGGCATGACGATTGCAGAATAAAAATGCTTTAAGTGTGGCGTTGGACTGCGCGATTGCCTCCCGCACAGCGGAAAGAGGTGGAGAGTGGCTGCAGAAAAAGCAAGTCCCATCCCAAGTGAAACCATGAAGCCGGCGCCGGCTCCGGTGCGAACGGCTGAACCGGAGCACCCCCCGGCGCAAACCAGACGGAATTGGCAGAAATACGGAACCCCGGCTTTGGTGGTGCTGCTGGCGGCTGCAGTGATCTTCACCATCACACGAAACTGGAATGCCTGGGAGGGAGGCCGGATCGAGCAGGTCACAGACGACGCGTACGTTCGAGGTGATCTCACGCCGCTAAGTACCAAAGTGGCCGGAATCGTTCGCGACGTAAAGGTGTCGGACTACCAAACGGTGCGCAAGGGAGATCTGCTGGTTCAGCTCGATGATGACGATTACCAGGCCCAAGTCGCCCAGGCCAAGGCCGCGGTGGAAGCTGCCAAAAGCGCAATCGAAAACAATCGCCGCCAGAAGCAGCTGCAGCAGGCCAAGGTCGACCGTGCGCTGGCAGGAGTATCGCAGGCACGAGCGGAAATCTCATCCGCGCAAGCTGGGATTGAGGCTGCGCAGGCGGATGTGGATCGAACCGCTCCGGAGCGGCGCCGGCAGGAAAATCTCATGGAGACCAACTCAACGACGCGGCAAAAGCTTGAGCAAGTCGTGGCTCAGGACGAGCAGTCGCGCGCACAACTGACCAGCCGGCAAGCCGGACTGCAACAGGCCAAAGCCGCACTCGCGAGTAGCGAGTCATCCGTGGATGCCGAACGTCGCGGCCTGGCTGTGCTGGATTCGCAAGAGGCACAGCTCATCGCCGATCTCCACGCCAAAGAGGCCGCACTCACCGTCGCGCAAGTCAACCTCGGCTACACCAGGATTGAGGCACCCAACGACGGTAGCGTGGGCGAGCGACAGGTTCGGCCTGGACAGCTGGTGTCTCCCGGAACACAAGTAATTCCATTTGTCAGCCGAAGTAAGTGGGTCCAGGCGAACTATCGCGAAACACAACTTACGAACATGAAAATCGGCGATGTAGCCGAGATCCGTGTTGACGCGTATCCGGGAAAGACGTTTCACGGCAAAGTAATCGAGATTGCGCCTGCCAGTGGTTCGCAATTTGCGCTGCTCCCGCCCGACAATGCCACCGGTAATTACACGAAAGTCGTCCAGCGCCTTTCCGTAAAGATCGCCCTGGATGACGCCAGCACGGCTGACGAACTGCGACCAGGTCTTTCTGTAACTGCCACCGTCCGCACAAGACGATAACGCGAATCATGGCCGCCACGACGATTCCAGCCCGCCCACCTACCCCTGTGGAGATTGCGCGTGCCACGGCTGCGGCGATCCCCGTAGAGTTATCCGCACGTCAGGTCATAGGGATCTTCGGAGTGCTTCTCGGAGCCGGCCTTGTCACGTTGACGGGACGCTTGCTTAGTCTGGGGCTTGCCGATCTGAAGGGCCATGTGGGCATTAGTTACGATCAGGGTGCATGGCTGGACAGCGCGTTTAACGCGACACTCGTGTTCATCGGACCCTTTAGCGTCTATCTCGGAGGTTTGCTGGGGCCACGGCGCATCCTTCTCTTTGCCGCTGGGGTATTTACGGTGACCTGCGCCTTTCTCCCACTCATCCACAGTTATAGTCTGCTGGTTGCGGCTTTGATTGTCGCCGGGCTAACCTCGGGCACGTTTTATCCGCTCACGCTCACTTTTGCACTTCGCATTAGTCCTCTTCGATTCCTGCCTTTCACGATGGCGTTCTACGCCACGTTTATCGATGGGTCCGTCAATGTGGCGCCCTCGCTCTATGGCTGGTACCGCGAGCATCTTTCCTGGCATTGGATGTTCTGGAATTCGGCCTTAATTGCCCCGGTGATGATGATATGCATCTATCTCGGGATACCCAAAGCCCCTCCGCGAAAGAAGGACAGTGCGGTGCCCAGCTTCGTCGGATTTCTGTACCTCAGCCTGGGATTGGCGCTGATGATGGCAGCTCTTCAACAAGGCGAAAGGCTTGACTGGTGGCGTTCTGGTGTATTCAACGCGCTGTTCTGGTCCGGGGCTCTCTTCACCCTTTGCGCGCTCATACGGCGACTACGCGGTCCCAACCCGCTGGTAGCCCTCCCCTATCTCTGGCGATGGAACACTTTTTTGTTGGGAAGTCTGCTCTTCTGGTTTCGGTTTACTCTCACCGGAACCATCATCCTAATCCCTCAGTCACTGGCCATTCGCGGCTTTGAACCGGAGCAGATCGGGCCGGCTGTGATCTGGAGCGCTGCACCGCTGTTGCTGACTACGTTTATTGCGGCGCTTTTGATGCATCGGAAACTAGACCCTCGTCTGGTGCTGGCTGCGGGTCTGACCTGCACCGCCTTCGCCGTTTACTTGAACGCCGGGTACACGACGGCCTGGTCGGCAGCGAACTACTATCGCACCGAGCTGCTTATGGGCGTCGGACAATCGTTTGCCCTCATCGGGCTGGTGGGATGCATCATCCTGCAGGGAGTGTTCACGGGAGGATTAGCGAAACCTGCCTGGATCCTGACATTCTCAGCGATGTTTCACACCATTCGCTTATTTGGTGGAACAGCGGGGGCCATCTACATGGGCCACTTTCTCGCCACGCGCGAGAAGCTGCACTCGAACCTTTTGGGTCTGCACGTAGCCCGCGGCACCTGGATCACAGATGTGAATCTTCACGCCATGGCTGCGGGCGTTTACGCCAAATCATCCGGTGTGGCCGACGCGGCCGCCCGCGCCGCTAGTCTGATCGGAGCCCGGCTGCGTCTTCAGGCCTATGCCTTGAGCCTCAATGAGGGTTTCCTGTTGGTTGCCTGGACCTGCGTCCTGGGCCTTTTATTGACTGCGTTACTGCACAAGTCGCCGATGAACTACGGGGACCTCAGCGATATTCAGCAACAATTGTCCGAACGTAAGGAATCGAATTCATGATTGCTGGCGATCGGTTTTCACTCTTCTGCCGGTCTGTCCGTAACCACACCTGCGTGGAGGCTGAACCATTGTGCCCTGCACCTTGCTGGAGGAAGGTTCTATGAAAAAGCGCAACAACGCGATTATCCGCTGCATCTTGCTGATGCTCTGCGCGTGTGTATGGGGGTCTGCCGCAGCAGCTCAAGAGCGCAGGATTACGCTCCAGGAGGCCATTGCTCTCGCACAACGCCAGAATCATGCGCTGAAAGCGGCGTCCTATGATGTCGCAGCAGAAGAGCAAAAAAAACGCATGGCGAAGTCTGGCTACTTTCCCTCCATTACCAACGAGTCTAATTTCCTGCATATCACGGACCTGCAGCGGGTCGAAGTGCCCGCCGGCGCCTTCGGTGCAGAGATTCCGGCCGCAAACGTTTTTCTTACTCAGGGAACGGAGACATTTGAATCCAGCGGCACCATGCTTGCCCAACCATTAACGCAGCTCATTAAGATCCATCAGGCGAACAAAATGGCGACAGCCGACCTGAACCGCTCCCAAGCCGCATTCACCAAGGCATCGACGGATGTGGTTTTCCGTGTGCACGAGCTCTACTATCGCATCCTCACCAGCCAGTTGCAGAAAGAAGCGGCAGAACTCCTGATTACGTCAGGAAGCGAGAATTTGAACGAGAACACAGACCAGGTCAAGAACGGCAGTCTGCTGGAAGTGGCACGGATCGAAAGCAAAGCCAATCTTCTCGAGGCCAGGCAGGCGCTGCTGGCTACCGACATGCAGATTGCTGACCTGACCCTTCAGTTGAATGATGCGCTTGGACTGCCTCTGAACACCAAGCTCATCCTCGACCCTAATGTTGACGTCGCGCTCGATTTACAACCACGCGAACAATCGCTTAGCGCCGCGCTCAATGACAACCCGGAAATCAAGGAAGCAACCCAAGCCCTCGAAAAGGCACGAGCGGCGCACGCTGCGGCCAAGGCGGAATACATACCCGATATTACTGCCTACGCCCGGCACAGCTACCAAAATGGAGTACCGTTCTTGGACCGGAATTTTGGTACCTTCGGCATCAATCTCACTTATGACGTCTTCGATGCCGGCAAACGCCGAGCGCTCGTGCGAGAACGCCGGGATGAAGTTTCGGAAGCGGAAGAGAACCTGCAACGAGTAAAGGACGAGATCGAAGTTCGGGTCAACACGATCTATAACCGGCTGGACGTGGCCCGTGCCTTGGTGGAAACGAGAAAAGAGTATGTGGCTGCGCGAGTGGAGAATGCCCGGCTCTCCGAGGATCAGTTCAAGCAGGGTATCACCCTGGCATCGCAGCGCGATGCATCTCGGGCCCAAGCCATGAAAGCACGCGCCGGGTTGCTGGACGCCAGCCTGGCTTATCTGCTGGCCCGAGACGATCTCAATCGGACCCTCGGACGTACGAGTCCCTGATTGCTATCCACATCTGCCTGCCATCACTCTCGTCCATTAGAGCCGTCGGAAATTCTCTTCCCGAAAAAGCCCGATAACCGCCCACACTGTTATCTCTCCCCACCCCTAACGAGGTATGCGCTCACCATCCACTCGGGGTAGCAAAAAAACACTGTATCTCGTGATGTGTTAAGAACGGCAGTTTGCCAGAATGCCATCCATGAGGTGGCAGGCAATGACAACGCTGAGAACTGAACGTCATGCTGAGAAAACGGCTTCGCTAGAAATCGTATGGCGCAATCCCAATCCAGTAAGCACTAATCGCCGGCGGCACAGCTTCGAACCTGTGACCCGTTGCTACATCCAGCAGGAGTTCGTTTATGACGGACGCCTGGGGTACTGGATGACCCTATCAGACTTGGAAATTGTGGTGGGTGGTCGGGCAGCGTGATTGACCGATGAATACCACTCGCAGAGCCTGGAAGAATCTTTCATCGCCTGAGCGTGACTCATTCGCGCGCTTCCTTAAGTGGAGTCGGGTTTCGATGAAAGGGCGGGAATGATAATTTCCCTTCGCCCAAACAATCGTGAGTCGAGGGATATTGCTCCCGGGCCCAGGCAAATAATGGCTACTTCGATGACTGCCACCAACGCGGCAGTCATTTGAGTTTGAAGCAAACCGAGGTGGAAACCCGGTAGCCACCCAAGAATCCCGGTCACGCCCGCGACCGCCGCTATAACTGCAGCAGCTTTGGTCAAAAACCCAACCAGCAGGAAAACCCCAGCTGCAATCATTGCAGCAGCAATACCCAACGCCAAAAAACCCAGTTGACTCTTATCGCCCATGTAGGCGATACCCTGAGCAACAAGAACAGCCCCGCAGGTCACTCGCAGAAGCAGAAGACCTGCGCCGGGCCAGCCATCCGGAAACGTGGAAAACATTGTTTGCAGCGAACATCCCCTTTTACAGCCAGGACCTAGAGTAGAGGTTTTGCTGAGGGGATGAATCCCTAGGGGTTGGAGTTTTTTTCTACCACTTTCGAGGTATCCGGAGCTGGGCTGCAAATGTATTAGAGCTGGATGATTCCGCGCCGCACTCCAATTGCCACGGCCTGGGTCCGATCGGTAGCCCCAAGCTTCTCCATGATGTGCTTGATGTGCACTTTGACAGTTTCTTCGGTGATAAAAAGCTTTTCAGCGATATCACGGTTCCGACTGCCGCCAGCAATCTGCTGCAGGACTTCTATCTCACGAGTGGTGAGGGCCTCATCGCTGTAATGTTCAGCCAGGTAGGCTGCGATCTCCGGCGGGATTCGCTTCTTACCCGCATGTACTTGGCGGATAACTTCCACCAGTTCCTTGGGAGGCATACTCTTCAGCACGTACGCTCGGGCTCCGGCTTCCAGCGCCCGTTGAATCTCCACGTCGCCAGAAAAAGTCGTCAAGATGATGATTCGGGCTTCTGAAAATTCCGAGCGAATCGCAATCATCGCGTCGATCCCGCTTATATCAGGCAGCCGCAGGTCCATCAGCGTCACGTCAGGTTTGTGTTCCCGAAAACGCTGAATAGCTTCGCGCCCGCAGGCAGCCTCCGCCACCAGCACCATGTCCGGCTGGCTCCTAATGACGGTAGCTACGCCCTCGTGCACCAGAGGATGATCGTCAACGCAGAAGATTCGTATTTTGGCGGCCTCAGCCATTTATCCCGCCCACGTTCTTTCGCCCCTGTTACTGTAACAGCCGCTTAGACGCGTTGTTAGACGCATGAGATGCAAAAGCGATTCGAACTGGGATATACCGGTCCGGGTGAACGCCGGGAACCCTAGGTCGGATTCTATAGGGTACAAGCTCACTTGACCTTCCTCTCTCGCTGTTGCAGGCGCGCGAACCAACGGGGAGCGGGGCCGGTGGGATGGCAGTCCCAGGCAACCTGGCTGGGCAGGCAAAGTTCGACCTCGGTACCACCTCCGCGGCGGCTCCAGACTCTCAATTTTCCTCCGATCCTCTCGGCGCGCTCGCGCATGCCCGCTATCCCCCAGTGCCCGTCGCGACCCGATTGCAAAACCTCAGGATCGATTCCGCGGCCGTCGTCTTCAACCAGAATGCGCAACTGATTCGCCGCATACTCCAGGTGCACATCGATATTGCTCGCCCCAGAATGCTGGAAGGCATTCACCAGCGCCTCCCGACCAACACGGTAAACCTCATCGCGAATGGCGGGCCGCAACGGCAACGAGGTTCCTTCTACCACCACCCGAAAATCAATTCCCTTTCCCCCGCCCAGTTCTTCGGGAATCCGCGAGAAGGAATTCTTCAGATCCTGCGCGCTTTCGATCGAGGAGCGCAGCCCGCGCAGCGTGTTGCGCCCTTCTTCTACCACCTGCCCCGTCAACTGCAATACCCGCTTCATCGCCGGCAATACCGGCGAATCCGGGGGCAACTGGTCCACCGCCACATGCAGCTGCATCGAGGCGCTCAGCACCCCTTGCAGAAAGGTATCATGCAGTTCCTGCGCGATGCGGGTTCGTTCCGCCAGCCGCTCCTCAAAGCGCACATTGAGCAGCCGCGTCAACTGATGCATGCGCACCCGGTACACGCCTAATACCAGCAGCCCAGCGCTCAGCACGCAGCCCAGCCGGAACCACCACGTCTGCCACAAAGTGGGCTCCACTTCGAACCCCACCGCTGCCTCCGACCCGTTCCACAGCCCCTCGCTATTGCTGGCCATCACCCGGAAACGGTAGCGCCCCGCGCCCAGATTGCCGTAGGTGGCCTCGCGGTTGGTCACCGGCTCACTCCAGCCGCGATCAAATCCCTCCAGCCGATATCGGTAGCGCACCCGCTCCGCATTGCTCAAGCTCAGCCCCACGTAGCGAAACGTCGTCCGCTGAGGTGACGGGGGAGTCCGCACGGGCCCCCGCAGATCGAGCGAGCTGCCGTCGGCAGAAACCGCCTCGATGTGCACCAGCGCGGGCGCGGAACTCACCGTCGCGCGCGCCGGGTTGACCACCGACAGCCCGCGGTTCGTCGAAAACCAAACCTGCCCCTGTCCATCGGCAATCACCGACGACGAGCGCTTCACTCCCTCCGTGCCCTGCAAGCCGTCCGCTAGCCCGTACTCCCGCACGTCGCCTTCCTGAAATCCCTCCCCCAACAAGGCGCTGCGCTTCACCTCCAGCACGTGACTGGCAGTCGCCATCCACAGCCATCCGTTTCTGTCCTCCGCCATCCCTAATACGGGTTGGTGCAGCGAGTCCGGTACGGCTGGCGGCACCTTAACCTGGCCCGCACGGAGAAATGCCACTCCCTCGGAGGTTCCAATCCACAGCACTCCTGTCCCATCGCGCAGCAGACAGTTCACATCCGCCGACGACAATCCCTCGCGCACGCCATAGCTGCGCCAGCCAGTCTTGGTCAGCTCACTCACTCCTTTGGGCGTGCCAAAGAACATCGTGCCGTCCGTGCCTTCAGCCATCGACGTCACCGTGTTCGACGCCAAGCCATTCGCCGTCGTGTACGTCGTGAAGTGGCCGTTGCGAAACGCACTCACTCCTCCACTCAGCGTTCCCGCCCACACCGTGCCTTCCCGGCTCGCATACACCGCATACACGCTGTTCTGCGCCAGGCCGTCCGCCTGGGTGTAGATCTCAGCCGTGAACTCACCGTCCCGGTAGCGCAGATGCGTCAGCCCGCCCCGCTGTCTTCCGATCCACAACTCATTCTTGCCGCCGCCAGCCAGCGAATACACGATGTCCTCGGCCAGTCCAGCGGCCGTGACCTTCCCCTCCTTGCCTCCCCGCAGCCAGCGCAGACCACCCGCGATCGGCGCAACCCAGGTGCGCTCCTCCGCGTCCACGTACAACGGCCCCATGCTCTGCGCTGGCAGACCGGCAACCGAGTAGGTGACAAACGCGCTATCGCGCAACCGCTCCAGCCCGCGTTCACTCCCAATCCAGAGGTTTCCTTCCCGGTCTTCCAGCAGCGCGGTTACCGCCCCACCACCGGCTACCGTACTTACGGAGGAAACTCCCTTGGCGTTGAAGCGCAGCAGTCCTTGGGTCGTGCCCACCCAGAGGTTTGCGTCCCGGTCGCGAATCATAGACAGCACTTCTGCATGCAGCAGTGCCGCGGGCACACCCGCGCGCGTCAGCCTGCTCCCGTCCCAGCGCCACACTCCCTGGCCGGTTCCGATCCACAAGCCAGCGCTCTCCACCGGCAGAAGGTAGCTGATCCTCGCCTTGGGCAAACCATCCACTGCCGACGCCCGCCCCTGGCGCAGATAGAACAGCCCGCCATCCTCTGTGCCCATCCAGATCCTGCCGTCCTCCGTCGCTGCCATCGAAATCACCGCCGACGTTGGCTGCGCTAATCGGTCGGGCATAATGCCAGTGGACCAACTGAGACGGCTGGATCGTTCGTCAGGAGCCTCTCCCTGCGCGATGCTTGCGGAGTCAGCGAATTGAGGCGGGGGGGAAACGGTCAGAAATCGTTTGCCGTCGTATCTGAGAGTTCCCATGGCGAGTGATGAAAGCAATATTGCGCCGGCACTTCCGCGGCCTATCGCGGTAATTCCGTTCTCAGCCTCTCCACGAATCAGCTCGAAGCTTCCATTGTGGTAGCGAAAGAGCTTGGTATTTTGCGACAGCACCCAGAGGTTCGCTTGCGAGTCCGCCAGTAGAGATCGTACCGGACCAATCACGAAGGAAGTAGGATTGGCTTGCTCAAACTGACGAAAATTCAATCCATCGAAACGCACCAGCCCCTTTTCCGTCCCAATCCAAAGATAACCATCGGGAGTCTGCGCGAGTGCCGACACCGAGCCGCCCGCAAAGCCTTTTTCCGTTCCCCACGAGTCATCCAAGTATTGCGACACTAGCCGGTTTGGATCAATTGCGAATGCTGACACTGCCAAGCACACTGCGGCCAGCCCGGCGGTAGCCCGTCTAATGAGCCACCACTTTCCAATCCCGGGGTTACGGAAGGTATTCAAACTTTTCAACCACTACCTCGCTGGGTTGCTGCAGAGGGTTCTTGTCACTCGCGACGACATAAAAAATCAGGTGAATCTTTGATTGCCCCGGAGAAGGTATGCCCGAGGCAAATTCATGTTCCATCACCACCGGAGCTCCCGCACCAGCTGAGCGGCCGCGGAAGGTCTTAAAACTTGTGCGGCCTGACTCCCAGCGCATCATATGCGTGAGGGTACCTGCGGGCACGTCAAATGCCGATACGTTCCCGGGAATGTAGAAAGGTTGGATTACATACTGCGCGTTATGTTTATTTGCAGCATCCCCCCAGCGGCTCACCTCGAGGTCCATCTCGCGATAGTACTGGTCTCCTCCCCAATCCTCGAAAGTAAACATGCCGAACACGGTTGCGGGTTCCAGGTGAGAGGTATCGCGGACGGTTACAACGTAAGTTCCATACCCGAGGCTGCGGCTTAACACCATCTCTGCGCATGCCCACCGGCCAATCTTCTTCTTTATTTGAAGATGAAGTGCGCCAGTCGCATCTGTCCAGGCGTTGTCGGGATCATAAAGATTGTTCGTGCCTCCGCGATCGCTCGCGATGGTGCGAACGTCCCAATCGTAACCGCTAAACTTCAGTGGCTTAGTCGGAGCATAGGTTGGGGTGCCAGTGCCTTTAACGATGTTCACCAGAACCACGGGACCGCCTTGCGTAGGCGCCACGTCCATGGTTGGAAGTGGGTGATAGTCCGGTTCTACCAACAGTGCGGCATACTCAAATCCCAGGTGAGTTTCGGTGCTCCAGGTTGAGTCCGCACGGATGGGAATGAAGGGTTTGTCCGGCCACGGCTGCACCCACCACGGCCCGCTGTGTGCATAGACAATGATCTGCTGGCCTGGGCGCGCGTTTCTGACGCGCCCCGCGATGGTATCGACTTTCTCTCGCCCGCCCTGCGATGCGGGCGGAATTTTGGTGAACTCGATGGAGGGGCCGGTGTCGGCTCGATGCGACTTGCAGCTGTCTAGCGCGAAACAGAGAATCAGCAGCAATGCTGATTGCAATAATACGGGGACGAACACCCTTAGCTTCATGCAGGCCCCCACACTACCTGCCGAACGAACAAAGCGGGCGCTTCGCACACCTTCCAGGGCACTTGAACACAGAGTCTACACGACACGAGATCAGCTTGCACGTCACCGAGAACGTTGGCAGGGAAAGTGCGTGAGCCGGCTATTGGAGTTTCGCATATTCTTCCCTAGCTTGCCTTAGGACCGGAACATCAGGATCCGCGTCTTTCCAGATTGTCAGGAAGTCCTTGTAGGAGGCTTTCGCTTTGACTGTGTCGCCTTGCATCGTGTAGGAGCGGGCCAGGCCCAGGCGGGCCAGCGCGCCCCAGGGAAAGTTTCCCACCAGACCCCAGTGGTCGAGGAACTTTTGAAACTCAGTTGCGGCTCGGTCGCCGTCGTGCAACGCGAGATATGCTTCCCCGCGCAAATAAACGGGGCATAGGTAGATCGAGATGTTGGTGGGGGTGCCGAGTTCTATCGCGCTCGCCTGCTTTAGTAGATCAAGAGCCCGGTTCGGGTCTTTCCGATCCAGGGCAAGGGCCGCCCGAATGCTGGGCAACCAGTAACCCTGCACCAGCGTGTCGAGTGGAAACATTTTGTCGAGTTCTGCCGCCAGCTTCTCTGCTCCTGCAATGTCGCCTGAACGTGCTAAGGCGAGGCCAGCTATAGCCCGGACATCCCGGTTTGCGCCCAGTTTCAAGGCGGCGTTCGCCTCGGCACGCCCCCGATCCCCGTAGCCAGATTCGACCTCTCGCAATGCCGCCTCGGCCTGATACGAAGCGGCGGTCTCTTTGGCATCATTGCGCAGGGCGGAATCCATCGCTTGCCTGGTCAGGTCGCGAGCGCTCTTAAGTTTTCCATACCAGGCTTGAGTGTCTGCTTGAGAAGCAAGTAGTAGATCTTCAACGCCTGGCTTACCAGTAGCAGCCGAGAGGCACTCCGCCATCTGCGCGGCATCGCCCTTCAGGAAGGCCAACACGTAGCGATCCGAGACCAAGCCTTCACTCTTCATCTTTCGCTCCTCCGCCTGCCTGTACACTGCCTCGGCCTCGTCTAGCTGATTGAGAGCTGTGTAGTTGTAGGCAAGGTTACTGTAGAGGACCCCGTAATTGGGCTCCAACCCCAGCGCATCGCGGAATACATCCACTGCCTTCTCATAGTGTCCCAAGTTGGCGGAAATGACTCCCAGATTACCGATTGGCACAAAGTCTCTCGGATAGGTCTGCTGCCACAGTTCGTAAGTTTGCGCCGCCTTCTCCAGTTCTCCCCTACCGTAGTGGTAATAGAATGCCTCTATGTAGAAACGCTCCCGTTCACTCACCTTCTGCCGCAGCTCGTATGCCTTCCGGGCATGTTCCGCTGCCAGGCCAACTTCAGTCAGGTTCTGGTAGGTGTTTGCGAGCCCTGCGTAGGCCAAAGCAAACTTCGGATCGAGCTCAATCGCCCGCTTGTAAAAGGGCAGCGCCGCGGCTTCCCCTCTGGAATACTTCACTTTGCGTCCCAGGCTGTATGCCTTCAGGGCCTCCAGCGACGATGTGGTAGCTTCTTCGACTGGCGTGGCGTGCTTCTGCACCGAACTCAAGGACTCACCGAGCTTACTGCGCATATCCACAGCCGCTATGTCCAAGACCCGAAGCACGGCCTCTTTGCTCTCGGCCTGTTCCTGTGCTTCGGCCAGAACGTCGCCAGTGCTACAGTTCAATGCTTTCAATCCGATTACATATTGGCTGCCCAAATTCGCAATCGACCCACTCAGGTACGCCTTGCTGCCCGTGCGCTGGCAGACCTCCCGCGTGATTTCGGGCGTCAACCGGTCACCGGCGGAGTGTCCCATCAGCTTCAAGGTTTGATTCACCTTGCTATCGGAAATCAGGGAAAAAAAGGGCGACTGCCCAAGTTGTACCGAGAGTCCCTGCCTTAAGGTGTCATCGAAGACCTCTTCCCTAGTCGTGTTGACGAAATCAGAGATGACGATGGTGTCCTTCTCCGTCAGTGCGCGGCCTTTGCGGAAGGAAAACAGCCAGCCGATCAGGAGGAGGGCCAGTATGGCCGCGCTTGCGGGCACAATCCATCGGAATTGGCGGGCAGTCTGCGGGTCTCGCTTTGCGCGTCCGACAGTCGTTCGAGCTGAGTCTGAATCCCGCTTCAGCCGCTGCAGATCTGCGTGAATATCGGCCGCGCTCTGGTAGCGCAGCTTCCGGTCCTTCTCAAGCGCCTTGTTGATGATGTTCTCCAGTTCCGAAGGCAGGTCGGGATTCAGCCGTGCGGGAGCGACGGGAGCGCGATTCAGAATGGCGTCGAATATCGCCCCTGAACTCTCACCGCGGAAGGGTAAGATTCCCGTTGTCATCTCGTAAAGCACCACGCCAAATGAGAATAGATCCGTGCGGGCGTCAACTTCCTTCCCGCGTACTTGCTCGGGCGACATATAAGCCACCGTGCCTAGCATCCTGCCGGCGCTGGTCAGATATTTCTCATCGACTACCGTCACCGCTGTTGAGTTTGCGCCCACGACTTGTCGTTTGGACTGCACCACCTTGGCTAGCCCGAAATCCAACATCTTTACCTGCCCGCGCTCGGTAACAAAAATGTTGGTCGGCTTGATGTCGCGGTGAATGATCCCCTGGGTGTGGGCAGCATCCAGCGCATCGGTGATTTGAATCCCCAAGTCGAGCAATAATTCGATTGTGAGTGGCCGACCCTGGATGTGACCTTGCAGCGTCTTGCCTTCCAGGAACTGCATGACCAGGAACTGCTGGCCGCTGTGCTCTCCAACCTCGAAAATCGTACATATGTTGGGGTGGTCCAAGGTGGAGGCGCATTGCGCTTCACGCTTGAACCGCTCCAGAGTCGTGCTGTCGTTTGCCGGGTCTTCCGAGAGGAACTTCAGGGCGACATGACGGCGCAGCTGCTGATCCTCAGCTTTGTACACCACACCCATACCTCCGCCGCCGACCTTCTCGACGACCCGGTAACGCGAAATGGTTTTACCAATCATAGAACTCGGGCGCTTGTCACTGAGCTGAATCCCATACTCATGTTGAGCTGCGCATCCTTCTGCGTGCTGGCCTCTCTGTGTCAAGAAATGACAAAGGCTCGAAGCTGACGGGGGTTACCAACATAAAACACCGGCCCGCGTTCTTGAATTGCAACCGGTCTTCCATTCGGCGTCCTTGTGGGAACTGTGGCAAAGCGTTGAGGCCGTTAGTGCTTAAAGAAAATGTTGGGCGTCGGCCCCTCGCATCGTCCTGCGCTTTACCGTCAAACGCCAAACTTTTGACATGGATCCTCGAATCCCAGACTGCTTAAACCGCGATCACTACCGGGATTTCTTCAAAGTCAACCAGCGGTCGATCCGTAGTTGCTACCCCGAACGAGGTAGCCATCAGAACATCTCTTGGGGTAGTAAAAAAACACTGCATCGCGTGATGTGCTCTCAGCAGCAGCCGTGCGAAAGTTCGTATTGGTGAAGGGAGAAACGACATGTGGATGAGAGCATGCGCCATTTGTAAAGCACTTCTCCAAAAAAGCCGGTTGTGCGACTCAGTGCGTTGTCAGTGTGGATGGTCCTGGTAGGGCCGCCCCGTTACTTGCGAGGTGCCTATGAAAACATCGAAGGAACTTATCCTGTGCGTTGGTCGTGACCCGAAAGGTGTTGCTGCTCTGCGGGACATCTTACAAGGCCAAGGGTATCAGACGCTGCTGGCCCGCGACGAAGCTGCGGCTCTCCATATCTTTGAGACAGCGGCGCTGGATGCAGTAATTCTCGATTATCAAACAGCGGGCGAAAATGGGGTTGGGCTCGCCGAACGAATGAAGAAGATAAATATACATGTCCCCATCCTGATGTACTCCGCGGAGAGCGATTACTGCGGTTGGGAGCTGGGCTCGGTTGATCAGTGCGTGTCCAAGACTGGTTCTCCGAGGCAGCTGATTTCTGCAATCAAAGAATTGCTGGAGGTACGCTTTCCTCCCTTTCTTCGCTGGTTCGGAGATTGGAAGAACCGGTTCCGAAAGGCGGGCTGGCTCACACTGTTGGTCCATCCCCGATTCCGGCAAGCAACTGACTTTCGAAGCTGTCTATTGCAGACGCTTAACACGACGAACGCCCGTACCCCGAATGTGGTACTCATCCACAATTCTTCGGTGGTAGGAAAAAAACACTGCTTTTCGGGATGCACCTCTGCGTTTTTGCGGGCAGAGTAGTCAACAGCCGGAACTCGAATGGTCAATACGAAGGGTCGCATTATGAAAGACGCAAAAATATCGGTTAGGGGTCTAAGCCCATGCGTCAAGCTCTTCATCGAGCTGTTACTCAATGGGGACGACGTGAACCCGGGCGCCCCATCGTCTATGGAAGCGAAGCCCCCGTCCGTAAATGAATCGAAACGAATCCGAAATCCCAACTTACGGCCAGCGCGTGCCAGGCGCTGAAAGTCTGCCCAACTTCATTTCCTCGAGCACCACAAAACTGCAAGCATAAATTGTTGCTGGACCAGCTTCTTGAACTGAACGAGTTCCTCGAATTCCTTGGCTCATTGAACTTGCCAGGCAACAGCCAATCCTGCTCCTTCACATCGCAACTTGTTTCCAAGAGCAGCCAGGGGCTGTGTTTCTCGCACCAAGATTTCGATGGCTCCTGTTTTTGAATCGATCCGGCCGGGTCTGGTCCGCCTGGAATATGGTTCGCGATGAAGTCCGCGTTTTGCGACGCAAACAGCGCTCCATCCCCTCATGCAATATCATAGGCGTCACCCCAGGCCACCGGAGCAAGCACCATGCGCCGCAGATCCTCGATTTGGCTCGAAGCCATCATTTTCGGGGCGATATTGTCGCAGGCGCAGATCACCACTACGAAGCTGTTGGGCACAGTTGTCGATCCGAACGGCGCTTACATCGCCGGTGCGGAGATCACCCTCACCAACACCGACACCAACATGGTGCGACAAATTCGATCCGCAGCCGACGGCGCTTATCGGGCGGAGTTTCTGCCGGTCGGCAATTACAAGCTGGACGTCAGAGCGGCAGGGTTTCGAGATTACGTTCGTAAGGACATCATTCTCGCCTTAAACGAGAATGTCCGGGTTGATGTCAAGATGGAGGTGGGAAGGGGAAGCGACAGCGTCGTGGTAACGGAGGCACCGCCACTGGTGGACACTAGCAGTGCCTCGCTGGGGCGTACGGTGCGGGCCTTCGAAATTGCAAATCTGCCGCTGGTCGACAGAAATCCTTACAGGCTTCTCGATCTGACGCCTGGAGTGCAGTCGAACAACGCCGGCCTCGCGACCGCGAGTAGCGCGACCAGCAACATCGTGCTGGGATTTCCCGAGCAGCGCACACTGATCAACGGCGGCGTTGATGGCGGCGTGGGATCGGTAAGCTACTATCTCGACGGCGGCATCAACATGACCGGACTCCGCAACACCGGGAATGTGCTGCCCAATCCCGAAGCCATCCAGGAATTCCGGGTTCAGACGAATAACTACGGTGTCGAATACGGCCGGTTTGCCGGCGGTGTGATTGACGTGGTGACCAAGTCCGGCACCAATAGCTTTCACGGCTCAGCATTTGAATTTGTCCGCAATGCGGTGTTCAACGCGAATGACTGGGGTTCCACGCTGCCCAAGGCGCCTTTTCACGGGCACCAGTTTGGCGCTACATTTGGTGGGCCCATCCGGAAAGACAGTACCTTCTTCTTTTTTTCCTACTCCGGTCTGAGGCAAACGACCAGCACATTTCTGAACAGTGCTGTGGTTCCGACCCCGCTGGAACGCACAGGAGATTTTTCCCAGTCGGCGCACAAGCCCATTGATCCGGCAACCGGAAAAGTGTTCACGTGTGACGGCGTCGTGGGCAAAATCTGCTCCAACCGGTTGGATCCGGTGGCGATGAACATTCTCAATACCTTGGTTCCGTCAGCGACGCCGGGCGTGGCGGGGAATGTCTGGCAGGGCTATGTGCCCAGCCCTTACAACAGCGACGAGTTCCTCATCAAAGTCGATCACCAAATCAATACTGCGCACCGCTTCACCGGCAGCTACTTTGAGACGGGCGGCAGCAACACCATTCAAGCTGGTGGCGGAAACTTGCCGTGGGGAGTGCAGGAGTTAAGCTGGCGGCAACACGAAGTCAACCTGAGTGATGTCTGGGTGATCAGCGGCGATCAAGTCAATCAAGCCTGGCTTACCTATACGCGCAACTTTGGCGGGCGGTTGAACCTTCCGCCAACCTCGCTCGGTGACCTCGGTTCCACCTTTACGGTGCAGGGTGTGCCCTCGTTGCCACAAATCACCGTCCAGGGCTACTTCAACCTGACCAATGCTATCGCTGGCCCCACCGCGGGCACAAATTTTTACTCTCTGCGCGACGTGTTTCTCTGGTCTCGGGGACGGCACACCATCAAGTTCGGGGCCGAACTCTCGTTGAACAAGGACATCCAGCAAACATTGCTTAACAATTACGGTGTTTTCACCTTTAACGGCGGCGTCACCAAGGCGAGCAACGCTCTCGCTGATTTCGAGCTCGGCATTCCCAGTGCTGTAAGCCAGGACTCGCCGATCACCGGGTATACGAATAGCTGGTACATTGCGCTGTTTGCGCAGGATGATTTTCGAGTTCATCCCCGAGTAACCCTAAATCTCGGGCTGCGCTGGGACGTACAGACACCGCCGACCGATCCGCTGGACCGCGAAGCTACCTACCTTGCCGGTGAGCAGTCTACGGTAAGACCGAGCGCGCCCACGGGAATTCTGTTCCCCGGAGATGCCGGTGTGGAGCGCGGGATTGTGCCGATACGGTGGCACCACGTCTCGCCGCGCGTAGGCGTGGCTTGGGACCCTTTCGGTGACGGCAGGACGGCCGTGCGCGCTGGCGCTGGAGTTTACTTTGGCAGTGTTTCGGGAAACGAGTGGAACACGACGACAAATTTCGAGCCGTTCTCCATCCGGCTGTCATTCGCTAACGTTAACCAGAAAACCTCCCCCAGCGGAGCGCCGCTAGGGGCGACTCTAAGCAACCCCTACAACGCCTACCCTGGGGGTAATCCCTTTCCCTACCAGGGAACATTTGTCGCGGGCGGCTCGATCTTCGGCGCGTCCACAAACTTCCAATGGCCGTACACGTATCAATTGAATTTTTCAGTCGCACGCCAGCTCACAAACAGTCTAGCGGTTACGGCTGCCTACGTTGGATCGCTAAGCCACGATCTTCCTTTCGCGCAGGACGTCAACTACCCGGTGGTCACTGCCAACGCGACGACCAGCAGCGCAAACGTTCTGGCGCGCAGACCGAATCCAGCCTTTGGCCAGATATTACTGCTGCAGTCAAACCAGACTGCTTCGTACCATGCATTGCAACTGGAAGCGTCCAAGAGAATGGGCAATCACTTCGGCTTGAGTGCCTTCTATGTCTACAGTAAGACTCTGAACAGCGTGGAACTGCAGAACAACACAACTCAAGGCGGGGCGCAGAACATGAGCAACTTGAGCGAAGACCGGGGACGCGCCGATACCGATCAGCGCCACGTGTTCGGGGCCTCTTTTGTATTTCAACCTAATTACTACAACGGCAGCAGCGGCCTGGCACGCGGAATCCTTAACGGTTGGTCGATCTCATCAATAATAAGGTGGCGAAGCGGCGTGCCTTTTACTGTGCTCAACGGCATTGACGCGAACCTGGATGGCGTATCGAATACAGACCGTGCCCAATTGATCGGGGATCCGCATGTTTCCCATCCCACGGCTGCAAGATGGTTCAATACCGACGCCTTCGTGCAGAATCAGGCGGTTACCGGAGTTGCCACCGATGGCAATTCGCCGCGCAACTTCCTCGACAACCCCGGCTATCAGGACATCGATCTAGCCATCTTACGCGACTTCAAGCTCACAGAACGATTCGGGTTGACTTTCCGTGCGGAGGCCACGAACGCATTTAACATGGTGAGCCTTGTCGGCCAGCGCACTGGAGCGACGGGTTTCGGTCAGACAGTTGGTACCGCGCTATTCGGACAACTGCGCAATGCTCAACCCATGCGCCGGTTGCAGTTTGGACTCCGATTAGTCTTTTAGGGAGGTCCAAGGCTAAACTGGCCTCCGGCACTTAAGAGCGCTCCAGTCGGCTCGCTGAGCCGTTTCTAGGGCTCAAACGGTTAAGACATCTCTGAACAACACCCGGGGACTTGGATTCGAACGCGACCTGACCAGGCACCGACAGCTCGACTTCTGTTCCAGCTGACACATTGCTCCAAATTCGAAGCTGGCCGCCAATTTTCTCCGCCCGCTCGCGCATGCCAATGACTCCCCAATGCCCCTCCCGGCCCGAATGGAGCACCCTGGGGTCCATACCGCAACCATCGTCGCGCACCAGGACGCGAAGCCGCTTGTTTGTGTATTCAAGTTCGATTTCGATCCTCTTTGCCTGCGAGTGACGAACCGCATTGATCAACGCCTCCCGGCCAATGCGATAGACTTCGTCACGAAGCACAGGACGCAGTGGGCGTATATGCCCCTCGACGATCACACGAAATTCAACGTCACCCTGCAGCGTCATTTCGTTGCGAATTCTCGAAAAAGCCTGCGGCAAATCCAAGGAAAGGCCGTCCGATGAACGCAAGCCTTTGACGGCGTTGCGGCCCTCGTCGATAACTTGCCTCATCAACTCCAGAACAACCGAGATCGACTCCCGGGCGGGCGAATCTTGCGGCAATTTCTCCATCACCACGTGCAGCCGCATGGAAACGCTCAAAAATCCCTGTAGCAACGTATCGTGGAGGTCTTGTGCGATTCGCGTGCGCTCATTCAACCTATCCTCGAATCGCAGATTGAGCTGCGCTGCCAGCCGGTGAAGCCGCATACGATAGAGGGCCAGAATTCCAAGCGCGCAAAAGGAAACAACACTCAGGCGGAACCACCAGGTTTGCCAATAAAGCGGTGCGATCTCCAATCCAACACTCGCAGCGGCAGGATTCCAGGCGCCATCCGGATTGCTGGCAGCGACTCGGAAGGTGTATCTACCCGGCCCCAGCTGGGTGTAAGTTGCCTCGTGAGCGGCAGTGGGGTCGCTCCAGTTCTTGTCGTAACCATCAAGCTCGTACCGGAATCGCACCCGATCGGGATGGCGGAGGCTCAATCCCGAGTAAACAAACGTGAGTCTTCTCGGCGGGACGCCCACTTTGACC
>DASPRM010000035.1 GCA_035624455.1 Terriglobales bacterium | reverse complement strand
TCGAATGACAAGAAGTTGGAGATGCGGCCGACCTCGGGATATGCCTCAGGATAGGACCAGACCGCTAGATCAGCGTCACTGATGTTGTAGTAGCTGCATAGGCCCTTATACGGGCAGAAGGTCTGGCGTTCCACGGGAGTGAGCGCAGATTCATCGAGATCGGCACGTGGAACGTACCAGCGCGGCGCAAAGCCGGATTCGTAGAGAACCATGGGCCGTTTAGTATCGGCAACGATGCGGTCACGATGGCGGACCACGGGCGAATGTCGATGCGGTGGTAGCTGTCGGCGGCATGGCCCACGATCCGTTCGTCTTCTTCGTAGAAGGCGTCCATGCACGGCCAGGCGAACGCGACAAATCCTTGCAACTCGCTCGCGTAGGCGGGGAGGTCGATGTGTTGCCATGCCCCTCGCGGCGCACTCTGCCCGCCCGCCTGAACCGTGTACCAGAATGTGAGCCCAAGATTGGGATGGTGGCCCTTATGCTCGGTGCCTTGCGTTTGGAGAGACATCGGTCTCGGGGAAATAGGCGATCGGATAGTGGCCCGGCTCGAAGAGCAGCAGGACGTTCTCGCTGTCGACGATCCAGGTGCCGCCGAAGCGCACGCGTATCCGCCGACGCAAGGGCTCGGCGTACAACAATCTCTTGGGCAGCTGTTCAGGCACGAGAAACCTCCCGATTGTTCCCGGTGATAACGGACCTTGTTGCCATGACAATCCCATAGCCTTGATCGGCGATGCCAAATTCCTTGCGTCGGCGAAAGTCCAACGCGGCCTTGGCACTGTGGATGATGTTTTTGCTAGGCAGGCGATATTCGGACACCTTCCGCCAATGTATTTGCGATCGACGACAGCGATGCGCTTTCCGTCTCGAGCAAATGTCCAAGCAGCGATTGTCGATCCCGTGCCGCCGCCGAGAATCACCCAATCGAATTCCTCCGGCTGCGTTTTGTTAGGCGCCTGGGCGGATGAGGTTTTCTGTTTGCTATTCATGCGACTTTTCCTTTCCGAGCGGTGAGCTTTAGAAGGCAAAGGACTGAGCCTTCACGTCACCTGTAATTTCTCAGATGGCGGTGCGCCCTCCATCTACGTTTAGCCTTGCGCCATAAATGAAACTGGCACGGTCCGTCGCCAAGAACACAATCGCCTCGGCGATCTCGTCGGCAGTAGCTGGGCGACCGGCCGGTCCCTGTGCAGCTAGCTGCTCAAGACCCTCGCCCATCGCGTCTGTACCTTCCGTGCGCGTAGGCCCAGGACTGACTGCATTCACGCGGACGCCGCTCGACCGTATTCGGCAGCCCAAGTCTTAGTCAGCAGATTAATGGCGGCCTTGCTCGCACCGTCCAGGCTCATCCCTGGTGCTCCGTAATCGGCAGCCATCGTCGACAGATTCACGATTGCCCCTTTGCCTCTCTTGGCCATCCCAGGAGCAAGCTCGGCTACCAGGAAATAAGGCACCTTGACATTGATTGAAAACACGTGATCAAACTGTTCTTCGGTCATTTCATGCGTGGGACCAAACGGATAGATTCCCGCATTGTTGATGAGAATATCGACATTACCATTTCCGAGTTCGATCACTTTTTTCGCCACTTCGCGTGCACTGTTCGCGTCCCGAAGATCAGAGGAAATAAAATCCGCTTTCCCGCCTGCCGCGCGAATTTCGTAGACGGTTTTCTTCCCGCGTTCCTCATTGCGACCCACAACTACAACGTGGATGCCGAGCTGCGCTAGTTTAATGGCGGTCGCGCGACCGATTCCGCTCGTTCCTCCGGTGATAAGTGCTGTGGAAGTGTTGCTGGTCATGTGCAATCTCCAAAGGGTGGTTATACGTGATTGGACTCGCCCGCACGCACCCCGGTTTCAGAAACTAGCCTCCGCTTTCGGCCAGTATTCCCAGATCGTAGTCTTTTGGGTGTGTCTTTTTGATCGATTCCGTAGAAGAGTCTACAAACAACCTCAACCTAAAAAGGGGACATTTCTAATCAGTTAAGATTGGGGAAATTTCCAAATGTCTTAAAAAAGGAAAAACCTACTTGACAACGCTCATGAGCTGCCTTATATTTAACCTATCGGTTATGTAACCGATTGGTTTATCAAAGATGCACGATCAGCTCAGCTCCACCTTCGCCGCCCTCGCTGACCCCACTCGGCGCGCCATCCTAGCCCGGCTGGCGCTCGGCGAGACCTCGGTCACAGAACTAGCGAAGCCGTTCGAGATGTCCATGCCAGCGGTGTCGAAGCACCTCAAGGTGCTGGAGCGCGCCGGCCTCATCGCCCGTGCCCGCGAGGCGCAGTGGCGGCCCTGCCGCCTGGAAGCAGGCCCGCTGAAGGAAGCTGCAAGCTGGATCGAAGAGTATCGCCGATTCTGGGAGCAGAGCTTAGACCGGCTCGACGCCTACCTGCGCGAGATTCAAGCGGCCAGGACAAAATCGAAAAGCAAGGGTTCAGGAAAGAAGAGATCGAAGACCAAGTCCGAGGAGTGATATCGTGGCCCAGTCAGCCGAGACAGCGAACGCAGCAACCAAATTCGTCTTCAGTCGAACATTTGACGCGTCCCGCGAAGATGTGTGGAACGCCTTCACCCAGCCCGAGCATCTTAAGCACTGGTGGGGCACGCCTGGCAGCAGCATCGAGATCGCCCGCCATGAACTCAAGCCCGGAGGAATTTTCCACTACCGCATGAAATTCCCTGACGGCCGAGCCATGTGGGCCCGATTCATCTTCCGCGAGATCGTCGCACCTGAGCGCCTGGTGTGGCTCAATGGCTTCAGCGACGAGCACGGTGGCCTCACGCGCAACCCCTGGATGCCCAACCTTCCGTTGGAGACGCTGAACACCGTG
>DASPRM010000034.1 GCA_035624455.1 Terriglobales bacterium | reverse complement strand
CTTGAAGAAGCGGCGGTAGATGTAGTCCTGCAACGTCTCCTTATAGACATAGGTCTGGCTCGACGGGTTCTGCATCTCGGCATCGATCTCACGCAAGAGTTCATCCACGTTGGCCTGGTGTACAGCTGCGAAGAACGACAGCGGTTCGCTGGGTCCATGCTCGCCACCGCAGCCCTTGAGTCCATGCCGGTCGAAGATTTGGCGCGCATTTGGACAGCGCCGCACGATCTCCGCAACGCTTGTAGTGGAGGTTATTTCGCTCATGGTCTTTCCCCCTTGTCTAAGAGCAAAGCATATGAGCGTGCCAAGAGTGCGACGATGACTTATGTCACAGGTTTCACGAACAAGGAACGCGGGAATTACGTTCGCTGAGCGCGAGATGACTTCTTGCGTTGGTCTCGAATCCAGGTAAAGGCGCGGGTCGCGGAGGGCAGCCCGAGAGTCGTAACCGCCAGCACAACGACGTGGTCGATCTCCTTGTCGTTAAGCCCTGCTCTTTTCGCATTTCGTACCGCGGAGTGTGTGGCTCCTTCCAGTCCGGCGCCGATGGAAAGAGCGAGTTTGACGAGGCGGCGGCTGCGCTCGTCCAGAGGTCCCGCTTCGTGGCAACGCTCTCCTAACTCGGTGAACGCCTTCCACACCTGCGGATAGAGTTTCTTGAAATTGGTGATTGGCGCGGGCAGTTCTTGTGCCACGGCTTCGAGATCTCCTTTCATGCGAGAGTGTCCCCAACATAGCCCACTCAGAAAAGATTTGTCACGGTCCTCTCGGTAGCCGTGACTTTTGTCACAGACAAGCAGCCGCGCGGGCAATAAAAACGACTTGTACATGTAGAGGTCAACAATGCTCTCCGTGACGTCCGAATACGCATTGCGGGCGCTTGCTCACCTAGCCCGACAATCCGGCGAAGCTGTGCTGGGGCGCGATTTAGCGCAAGCGGTTGAAATACCAGCAAATTATCTGTCGAAGGTGCTGTTGACTCTGCGCAATGCGGGATTGGTCGATGCAACCAGAGGTTCGGGCGGCGGATACCGGCTCGGCAAGCCGGCAGACGAGATTCATTTGATCGATGTCGTGGAACTGTTCGAGGTGATTTCGCGAACCAAGGCCAGCTGTTTTCTATCGCATACCCGGCCTTGCTCGGACGATGCCCCGTGCACAGCACATGCTGCGTGGCGCGCGGTGCAGGCTGCCTATCTGGGTTTCCTGGTTTCTACCCCGGTCTCCGCCATCGCCGGTGCTCCCGACGATGGTTGGACAAGTTCGCAGCGCAACGGTAGGAAAACCTCCCGCTGAGGAGGCATGACGAGGTTTCCAGATGCTTGGTTGGATCGGAGGGCAAGCGTTTTCGGGCAGGTTGACAGCTCAGCGGCGCGCAGGCGGGCTGTGCGTGTTGACGGCGTTGCTGGGCAGCATGGCGGTTGCGCAGCAGGACGCCGGCGCTTTCTTCAAGCAGAACTGCACGAGCTGCCACACCATCGGAGGCGGACGGCTCACCGGGCCGGACTTGAAAGACGTAGGCAGTCGCCGAGACCGGGTATGGCTGGTTCAGTTTCTTCAGAGCCCCAAGGCCATGATCGATAGCGGCGATCCTTACGCCGCGAAGCTGCAACAGGAAGCGCGGGGTGTAGTGATGCCGAACATTACGGGGATGAATCCGCAATTGGGGCAGGCACTACTCGACCTGATTGCCGCCGAATCGAAGCTTCCACGCTCCCAGTTCGCAGGTTTGCAGATCAGTGACCGCCCACTGACGGTGATGGACCTAGAGAGGGGGAAAAAGATCTTTCGCGGTGAACAAGCACTCAGCAATGGCGGGCCCGCCTGTATCTCCTGCCACACCGTCAGGGGTCTGACCCTGCTCGGCGGTGGTCGGCTCGGTCCTGATCTGACCCGCATCTTCGAGCGTCTGCAAGGCCGCAAGGGATTGGCAGCCTGGTTGTCCTCGCCCGCGAGCCCCACGATGGCCCCGGTCTTCAAAGAACACGCGATTCAACCCGAAGAAATCCTGAGCCTGATTGCGCTCTTGGAAGACTCGGCGAAGAAGGGCGGGCAAGACGATACGACTTCCTTGCTGAATTTCTTCCTGCTGGGAGTGGGCGGCATGGTGCTGGGCCTCATTTCACTTGATGCCTTATGGAAACAGCGATTCCGTGGGGTTCGGCGCAGCCTAGTGCAGCGAGAAGGTCGAGGTGAACGATGAAGACGCGCGATGCGATTTCGTGGATCCGAGACGAAGTCGATCCCAAGCTGCGCAGCTGGGAGGAGTTCTATCGCAACCGTTGGCAGCATGACAAGATCGTGCGCTCAACCCACGGCGTGAACTGCACTGGTGGGTGCACGTGGCAGATCCAC
>DASPRM010000033.1 GCA_035624455.1 Terriglobales bacterium | reverse complement strand
ACCGAGAACTGGCGGAAAAAGATCGCGACGTCCTTGGTCGCAACCTTGCCCGAGCCGAAGGTAGGCAGGGCAAATTCCTTGCCCTTCTCTTTGACCGTGAGGTTGAGAATGCGCTCCCGCCGCAGCAGATCCTGAAGCGCCTGCTTATTCTCGGCCACCCGCTCTCCCGAGACGCGAGCCCCGGTTGCATTCTTTCCGCTAAACGTAAAAACTGGCATAAGCCACCTCGCACGATTTCCCGCGATTCCGCGGAAAGGCGGCGCCTGGCCATCTGAGCATCAGACGCCTGTAAAACTGAAACCTATCTTTTGCCCGCCACGGCATTGGCCGTGCGGTTGAGCCCTGCACCACGGTTAATCATCTCCTGCAATTCGTCGGGCAGAGATGACCGCTGCAACGCAGTATCCAGCGTGATCTGCTTATTGAAGTGGAGCGTCGCCAGAGACTGGTTGAAAGTCTGCATGCCAAACTTGTCCTGTCCGGACTGCATGGTGGAATAAATCTGGTGAATCTTGTCTTCACGAATCAGGTTGCGCACCGCAGGATTGGGAATCAGGATCTCCATCGCCATCACCCGGCCCTGTCCGCCCACCCTAGGCAATAGCGCCTGACAAAGTATGCCCTCCAGCACCATGGAAAGCTGCGCTCGAATCTGCGGCTGCTGATGCGAGGGAAACACGTCGATGATGCGGTTGATAGTCGAAGCTGCCGAGTTCGTGTGCAACGTAGCAAACGTCAGGTGGCCGGTCTCGGCGATGCGCAGGGCAGACTCGATGGTCTCCAGGTCACGCATCTCGCCGATCAGCACCACATCCGGGTCTTCGCGCAGAGCCGCACGCAACGCGCTGCTGAACGACTTGGTATCGGCGTGCACTTCCCGCTGATTCACCAGGCAATTCTTATGCTGGTGCACAAACTCGATCGGGTCCTCAATCGTCAGAATGTGCTCGTGGCGCTCGCTGTTGACCTTGTCGAGCATGGCCGCCAAAGTCGTGGATTTTCCCGATCCCGTGGGTCCGGTCACCAGAATCAGTCCGCGCGGCTTTTCGCACAGCCTGGCTACCACCGGCGGCAGATTGAGCTGCACAAATGATTTGATCTCGTACGGAATCACGCGGAACACCGCTCCGCAGGCGCCACGCTGGTTGAAGCAGTTGGCGCGGAAACGAGCCAGTCCTTTCAACCCGAAAGAGAAGTCCAGTTCCTGGTCCTCTTCAAAACGATGCTTCTGGGCGTCGGTCATGACGCTGTAAGCCAGCGCCTTGGTCTCGGCAGCCGTCAGCGGCGGCATGTCCAGCGGTTGCAGATGACCATGAATACGGATCTGCGGTGGAGTATTCGTAGTGATATGCAGGTCGCTGCCGCCTGCTTCCACCATCTTCTTCAGCAATTCGCTGAGGGTTACGGCCATACTTGTGTGTTCCTCTCTCTCAGTGAACGGTTTCCCGCGCTACTTCTTCCAGCGTAGTGACGCCTTGCATCACCTTGATAAGCCCGCTGCGGCGCAATGTCAGCATGCCGCGTTCAATGGCTTTCTTCTTCAATTCCGTTGCCGACGCGCCCACCAGAATCAATTCGCGGATCTCGTCGTCAACTTCCATGACCTCGTACAAACCGGCGCGTCCCTTGTAGCCGGTGTTGTTGCACACCGAGCAGCCCTTGCCCTTCTTGGGTTTTGCGGTCTTCGCCTCCTCGGGGCTGAAGCCTGCCTCGATCAAGGCTTTGGGCGGCATATCCACCTCGGCAGCGCATTCCTTGCAGATTCGTCGCACCAGACGCTGCGCGCAAATCAAATGCACAGCCGTAGCTACCAGGAAGGGCTCGATGCCCATGTTCATCAATCGGCTGATGGTCTCCGGCGCGCCGTTGGTATGCAGAGTAGATAACACCAGGTGTCCGGTCAGCGCGGCTTTAATGGCAATCTCAGCGGTTTCAAAGTCACGAATCTCGCCCACCAGAATGATGTTGGGATCCTGGCGCAGAAAGGAACGCAGAGCGGCGGCAAAATTCAGCCCGATCGACTCCTTCATCTGTACCTGGTTTACGCCCGCGAGTTGGAATTCGACCGGATCCTCCGCGGTCATGATGTTCGTGTCAGGCGTGTTCAGACGCGAGATGGATGAGTACAGGGTGTTCGTCTTCCCCGAGCCCGTAGGGCCCGTCACCAGCACCATGCCGTAGGGCTTCAAGATGGCAGTCTCGAATTTTCCCAGCGACTCCGGCTCGAACCCCAGCTTGGTCATATCGAGGCGCAGATTCTCTTTGTCCAGCAAGCGCAGCACGATCTTCTCGCCAAAAAGCGTCGGTAATGTGCTGACGCGATAATCCAGCTGCTTCTTCCTGCCTCCCAGATTGACCTTCAGCATGATGCGGCCATCCTGCGGCAACCGCTTCTCGCTGATGTCCAGCTTGGACATGATCTTGATACGCGACGTGATGGCGTCTTTCAGCTTCAGTGGCGGGTTCATGATGGTCTGCAGGATTCCATCAATACGGAAGCGAACCCGGTATTCCTTCTCGTAAGGCTCAATGTGAATATCGCTGGCGCCCCGTTTCACCGCGTCGGTCAGGATGAGGTTCACCAGCTTTACAATCGGCGCCTCTTCGGCTGCCTTCTCCAGTTCCGACAGGCCGACTTCCTGCTCCTCCGCCTGCAGTTCGACATCGCTCTCGGCGACGTCGCTCATGGAAGCCATCACCGTTTCCAGGTCTTCTTCCTGTGCCGGCGGAGCCCCATACGCCTTGTCGATGCCCTCCATGATGGAGCTCTCCGACGCCACCACCGGTTCGATGTTGAAACCGGTCATGAACTTTATGTCGTCCATGGCAAACACATTGGTCGGATCCACCATGGCGATGGTGAGCGAGGCCCCCACGCGGCTGAGGGGAAGAATCTGGTAGCGCTTGGCAGTGTCCTGAGGGACCAGCTTGACAACCGCGGGATCAATCTCGAAGTAGTTCAGATTGATGGCGGGAACACCGTACTGGCGGGAAAGGAAATTGGTGACGTCCTCATCCGAAAGGAACCCCAGCTTGACTAGAACCGATCCTAGCCTGCCTCCGGTGTCCTTCTGGACTTTGAGCGCCTGCTGCAGTTGCTCCGCCGTGATGACCTTCTCTTTGACGAGCAGGTCGCCCAGCCTTTGCGACATCCCCCGCCTCTCCTATACACGAAAATGGACTCAAAATGCGGCGTCTAACCTGCCCCAGGAGCACAAATACTTACGGTTGAACGCTTTAAAGTAGTGAGCAGCGCGAATTTATGTTGGGTTGACACAAATTGTCAATTGAGAAGTAATAGATCGGTAACCGTTGGTACGCGCACGGAGGTAATCAGACGACCTGCAGACCCGATGAGCGGCCCAGGGGGGCGGCTGCCGCCACGGGTCGGCGGTTGATGGTCGAGCAATGCAACAGCTAGGCGGCACATGACGACTCAGCTGATCCCGAGTTTCCAAATCCTTAGCGACTTATATTTGGCGAATTCTTCCGAAACTGTGGCCGATTTGTCTTGTCTATAATACGTATTACTGCTCCAGCATAAATTTTCCCGGTTCGATTCGCGGAGCACGCTGTTCGGCGTTTGTCGCCAGAATCCCCAATTCGCTCACCAGGCCCAAGGCGCAGACGTGCAGCCATCTACCTGGGGATTGGTGTCATCCTTCTACTAACCATCCTTTTTGCTGAGCAGGCATTCAATCTCCGCTTTGTCCAGCCGAATACTTCCGGCGAAACCCTGATCTTCGCCGCCCTTTCGGCATTGGTCTTCCTGTTATTCATCGCCCTTAGCTTCGTGCTCGTACGCACGCTTCTGAAGCTCTACGCGGAAAGGCGAGTGGGCACGCTGGGGTCAAAGTTCCGCACCAAGATGGTCCTGGGCGCCCTGGTGCTATCGCTGGGACCAGTGATTTTCCTCTTCATGTTCGCCTACGGACTGATGAACCGTTCGATTGAAAAGTGGTTTTCCACCCCAGTCGAGGAAGTACGAAACGACACGGCCACGTTGGGAAATCTGTTGTCGGACTATGCCCAGCAGAATGCCCAGGGGGAAGCAGACTCCATCGCCATGGCCGAGTCTACCCACAGGGCATTTGAAGCAGGCAATTTCGGCCAACTGCTGGATGTGCTGCGTCGGCGACAAAGTTCCTTGCAGGGCGGCTTTGCCCTGGCCATGCTCGACGGTGAACTTGAGGCCAGCTTTGCCGCGCCGGCCAACTGGCCCGCCCTGAAGGAGAAACTGGGAATTCAGGGAAACCGCCTGCCGGCAACTGCTGGGCGCCTTCAGCTCAATGGGCTGGAGTACATCTTGGCCAGCTCCCGGGTAGGCGATCACGGTCTGATCCTGGTCGCTATGCCATTGCCCCCTAACTTCACATCGGCCATGCAGCAAATCGAGAACAGTCAGCGCCGGTATCTCGAGCTTTCGCGCGAGCGCAAAATCGTGCGCCGTACGTACATGCTGCTGCTGCTCCTGCTGACAGTCCTGGTCCTGTTCGCCGCTACCTGGTTCGCCTTGTTTCTTTCAAAGTTCGTGGTCAGGCCGGTAGCGGCGCTGGCAGAAGCCACCCAGGAGATCGCCAAAGGCAACCTCGACTATCGCGTCGACGTGCCCGCAGCAGATGAGTTGGGCCGGTTGGTAGCCTCGTTCAACCAGATGGCCGCCGATCTCGCCAGCAGCCGCCGGCAACTGGAAGCCTCCAGTATCGAACTGGCGGAAGCCAACGTGGAATTAGAGCAACGACGGCAGCACATTGAAACCGTGCTCGAGAACATTCCCACCGGCGTGCTCTCCTTGGATGCCGGATTGCGTGTCACTCGCGCCAATCCTGCTCTGATCCGCATGTTTCGTCCGGAGCGCGCCGGCAATGGGAACACCCTGTTGCAGGGCGCACACCTGCGTGACTTGTTTCCTCAGGAAGTACTCGATGATCTGGCACACATGATCCGCAAGGCGGATCGTATGGGAACGGCCACCAGCCAGCTTGAACTGACCGTCGATCATCAACCGCTGAACCTCGCCGCGACTGTGGCCTCCCTGAAGCACGGCATGCAGCGATTGGGTTACATCATCGTGCTCGAGGATCTTTCCGATCTGCTCAAGGCGCAGAAGCAGGCCGCCTGGCGGGAAGTGGCGCGCCGGGTTGCACACGAGATCAAGAATCCCCTCACCCCGATCGCGCTTTCCGCCCAGCGCATTAAACGCCACCTGGATCGTGGCGGCCATCCCGATGACGCTTCGCTGGCCGTTATTCATGGCTGCGCTGAAACCATTGCCGGTGCGGTGGAGACTGTGCGTTCGCTGGTGGATGAATTCGCTACCCTGGCGCGTTTCCCCGCTTCTGCTCCGCGTCCCGCAGACATCAATGAAATCGTGCAGGGCGCGCTCAACATGTTCGATGGCCGGCTGGAAGGCATCCGCGTGCGCAAAGAGCTCGCCCCGGACTTGCCCAAGGTGATGGCAGACCCGGAATCGATGAAGCGAGCCATTGCCAACCTGGTGGATAACGCCGCGGAAGCAATGCAGGACTCACTGGTCAAAGAGGTCGAGATCTCCACCATGGCTCTCAACGGCAGCGACCTGGTCGAAGTGGTGGTTGCCGATACCGGTCAGGGCGTCACCCAGGAGGTCAAGGAACGCCTCTTCCTCCCCTATTTCACTACCAGGAAGCGCGGGTCTGGGCTGGGACTGGCCATCGTCAGCCGCATCATTGAGGACCATCATGGTTCCATCCGCGTGGAAGAGAACCAACCAACGGGAGCACGGTTTATAGTGGAGCTGCCAGTAGCCAGCGAGGCAGCTATCGAAACCCCGACTCATGCCTGACATCCTCATCGTCGACGATGAACCCGCCATCCTGGATACCCTGAAAGGCATTCTGGAGGAAGAGGGATATCGGCCGGAGCTGGCCTCTACAGGAGAGGCTTGTCTCCAGGCGCTGACCCGGCGTCCGTTTGACGTTGTGCTGCTCGACATCTGGCTTCCGGGAATCGACGGGATGGAGGCGCTGGAACAGATCCGGGCAATGGAAGACCCTCCGGAAGTGATCATGATCTCCGGACACGGCACGATCGAAACCGCTGTCCGCGCCACCAAGCTCGGCGCCTTTGACTTCCTGGAAAAACCACTGTCGCTGGAAAAGACTCTGATCGTGCTGAAGAACGCTCTCGACTCCCGCCGCCTGCGCAGCGAGAACCGCGATCTGAAGCGCCAATTGCCCAAGAGTGTCATCGTCGGCGACAGCATTCCCATGAAGGCATTGCGCCAACAGATCGCCTTGATGGCGCCCACCAACGGCCGGGTATTGATCTACGGCGAATCGGGCACCGGCAAGGAACTGGCGGCGCGCGCCATCCATTCCGAGAGCCTGCGTCGCGAAGCCATGTTCGTGGAGGTGAACTGCGCGGCCATTCCCGAAGATCTGATCGAGAGCGAGCTCTTTGGACATCGCAAGGGATCATTCGCCGGCGCCACCGCCGACAAGACGGGGAAATTTCATAAGGCCGACGGCGGCACTCTGTTTCTGGATGAAGTCGGCGATATGAGTCTGAAGACGCAATCCAAGGTGCTGCGGACACTCGACGAACAGCGCTTCACCCCGGTGGGTGGCGAGGAACCGATCACCGTAGACGCACGCGTGATCGCAGCCACCAATCATGACCTGGATGAAGAAATCTCGCGCGGCAACTTCCGCGAAGATCTGTTTTACCGCCTCAACGTAATTCCCTTCTACGTGCCGCCTCTGCGCGAGCGCAAGGAAGACATCCCCCAGCTGGCGCGCTACTTCCTCAAAGATTTTTCCGCTGCCTACAGCCGCCACCCGAAAGAGATCACCGAGGACGCCATCGAAACTCTGATGCGTTACTCCTGGCCCGGCAATGTCCGCGAATTACGCAACGTGATCG
Organism: Terriglobales bacterium; assembly: GCA_035624455.1. NCBI lineage: Bacteria > Pseudomonadati > Acidobacteriota > Terriglobia > Terriglobales > Terriglobales bacterium. Next base: position 63,223 of record DASPRM010000033.1, on the reverse strand, counting down.
AGCGCATCGTAATCATGAATCCCTCGGCCACACGCCTGGAGCGCAAGCACCTGCCTCCGCTGGTGCACCGCGATGGCGGACGGCGCACGGTGGGTGAGTTCTCGACGCTCCAGCAGGCCCGTTCCGCCTATGAACGCGACTACATCCTGAAAAAGCTGGACGAGAATCACGGCAACGTCAGCCGCACTGCCGAGGTCCTGGGCCTCGAGCGCAGCCATCTCTATCGCAAAATGAAAGCTCTGCAGATCGCGGTGAAGGAGTAGCCGCGCCTTTGTTCCTCATTATCGATCAATACCCCATTTTGACGAACCGAGGCGTAAACCCAGCTACCGAGACATGTGCGCCAACAGACTCTGGAAAAGACTGGGTAACCTCTGATTCCATTGGTTCCAGTCATGGCCCCCCGGGCCAGCATGGAACTCGAACGCAAAATGGCGTTTCGCAAGTAAAGCTGCGAATTGGCGATTCGTCGCCAGCAGGCCTTCCTGTTCACCACAAGAGAGGAAGAGATAAGGCGTTCCATCGGGATCCGCCGAGCGCGCGAGCACAAAGGGATCATTGTCACGGCGTCTCTGGCTTCCCCATGCTCCGAAAATTGATCTGTGCTGGCTCCATTGAAGAGGCCGCTTGATTGAGAATGGACGGCTGGGGACATCGAGTGCAGAACTGAGCCCACCCGCGAACGAGAACAGATCGGGATGATGTAAGGCCAGCTTGATCGCGCCGAAACCTCCCATGGAAACTCCGGCAATCGCGCGGCTCTCGCGTCGTATAGCTGCTGGAAGCTTGCTCTCGAAGTCCGCAATGAGATCCCGCACGATGTAGTCCTCATAGCGGTCCTGCGGATGTTCGGCCGAATTCGTGTAGTAGGAGGAGTCACCTTCCGGCATGACCAGAATCAGCCCAAGCTCGGCGAAACGTGCCGCATCGGAATAGTTCGTCCAATCACGAAAACCTCCTCCCCCTCCATGGAGCAAATAGACAACCGGCAGTTTCTTGGTCCAGTACGGTTGGGAAGCACCACGCGGTACTGCATGTCGCGATCGAGCGCGGCGCTGTGGAAGCTGACGTCTTGCATTGTCACGTTTGCCGTCAAGCGAGGATGGTCAGGCGGCGCTTCCTGCCTCTTTTGCTCGCAGGCAGCCAAGAACAACAGGGCTAGGATGAAGATGCACGCAGATTGGAACTGGCTGAGCGTTTTCATCGAAGGAGATAATAATGAAAGCTCCAAGACACTAAGAAGCCTGTGACCTTTCTAATCACGGCCCAAGAATTTGCAAAGACTGAGAAAGCTAAAGGCTAAAACAACTCAGCTCTTCCCATGCGGCACCAAATCCTCCAACTGCCGCCTCCAATCAAGCCCTTCGACGAACTCCCGCGAATCGCGCCAGCCCGGTCGCACCTTGACGAACAATTCCAGAAACACCTTCCGCCCAAGCATCTTTTCGATTTCCCGCCGGGCAGCAGTCCCAATTTTCTTCAGCATCTGCCCCCCCTTGCCGATCAGGATCGCCTTCTGCCCTTCGCGCTCGCAGTAGATCAACGCCCAAATTCTCAGCAGCCGAGGCGTTTCTTCCCAGCGCTCGATCACCACCGTCGTGGCGTAAGGAATCTCCTGTTCGGTGTCCAGCAGTACCTGCTCGCGGATCACTTCCGCTACCAGAAAGCGCTCCGGCTGATCGGTCACCTGATTCTTGGGGAAATACTCCGGCCCTTCCGGCAGTGCCTGGACCACTCTATCCAGCAGCAGCTCCAATCCATCTTTCTTGAGCGCCGATATGGGGATGATTTCGCGGAAGTCGTGGAGGCCACGCCAATGGTCGATCAACGGCAGGAGTTTTTGTTTGTCGATGAGATCGATTTTGTTGAGCAGCAGCATGCATGGGGTATCGGATTTTTTCGCCAGATCGACAACAAAGCGCTCGCCGGCACCGAACTTCTGGGTTGCGTCGGTAATGAGCAGCACCAGGTCGCAGCCCTCGAGTGCCTCGCGAACCTCCTGCATCATTTTTTCATTCAGCCGCGTGTCGGGACGATGAACCCCGGGCGTATCGATCAGAATGACCTGCGCGGCCGGGCGGCCTTTCTTCGGCGGCAGGTTGAGAATGCCCTGCACGCGGTTGCGCGTGGTCTGGGGCTTATGGGTGACGATAGCCAGCTTCTCTCCCACCAGCGCATTCAGCAATGTGGATTTTCCCGCGTTTGGACGGCCGATGATGGTGACGAAGCCGGAGCGCATCGATTTATGCCCGCAACTGCGCCGGCTGCGAAGGTTGGGTGTGGGTGATACGCACGCGGTTCACCTTGCGGTCGGTCGAGTCCAGCACCTCGAAGCGCAGGCCATCACTGGTAATCACCTCCCCGCGCTGCGGGATGCGCCCCGCAATTTCGCTGACCAGCCCGGCAATCGTCGTGGCCTCGTGACCCTCCGGACGTATGCCGAACAGTTCGTCAAGACGATCCACATCCATGTTGCCGGGCACAACGTAGGTCCCTTCTGCTTCCCGCACCACGTCGGTCTTGCTTTCGTGCTCGTCGCGAATCTCGCCCACGATTTCTTCTACCATGTCTTCGATGGTGACCAGGCCGGCTACGGCGCCATATTCGTCGATCACGATCTCCATCCGGATGTTGTCGCGTTGCATTTCACGCAGCAGATCGCTGACGCGCTTGCTCTCTGGAACGAAATACACCTCCGGCTTCATGATGCTGTGCACTTTGCGCGTGGGCGCTTCCTGATCCGCGACCTGCAGGAGATCGTGGGCGTGTACGATGCCGACGATGTGATCAATGGTGCCCTCGTACACCGGAATACGCGAGTAGTGACGGGTGCGCAGAAGATCGGTGAGCTGTTCAATGGTGCTGTCAGCGGAGACCGCCACGATCTCGGGGCGAGGCTTCATCACCTCGCGGACCGTCTTATCGCCGAATTCGACAACCGACTGAATCAGATCCCGGTCGCTTTCCTCCAGGATTCCCTCTTCTTGTCCGGCTTCAATCAACGCGTCCACGGCCTCGGCCGGCGTCTCCGGCTGGGGCTCCGCACGCTCGGCGGCGAGCGAAGCTACCGACTGGCAAAAGCTGATCACGATGGTGATTGGCATTACCACGTAGATCAGTACACGGAGGAGCAGGGTGAAATGCCGGATCCATGTTCCCCGGGTGCGGGGAAACAGAACGTAGGGCACGATGCGGTTGAACAGCACAATAATGATCGTGATTATCGCGCCCGCCTGCAGCACTTCATATGCTGGCCACCGTCCGCTGAAGAAAAACGCGTAGGAGACCATGGCGGCGATGGCGGCGGTGCAAAGCTGTTCCAAAACCGCCATTGAAAGCGCCGCCCGTTCGCGGCTCACGCCCAGCCGTGGTTCCACCAGCTGTTCGAAAGCTTCGATGTTTTCCTGGAACTCGCGGGAAAGAAATTGCCCCATCTCGGTGTACAGGCGCTGCACGTAGGAGATGAGCGTCAGCACGCCGAGCAGGCACGCGAACACGATGATGAATCCCCAGCTCATCGTGAACTCCTGCGCGCGGTGCTGCGGCGCGCCCCCTTGCCGTGCGAGTTGCCGCCCAAGTGCGTGCGCGCTATCAGAGAGTTCGGCAGACCAAAGCGATCGCGCAATTCTGCTTCTTTGCGCGCCATCTGGCCCTTGTCGCCTTCGTGATCGAAGCCGGCCAGATGGATCACGCCGTGGAGGATGAGAATTTTCAATTCGTCAAGCGTGGAGTGCTGAAGCCGCCGGGCATTGGCGATCGCCGTCTCAGCGGCGATAGCAATTTCTCCCGCCAAGGCGGAATTCATTGCAGGATCGGCTGGAAACGACAGGACATCGGTGCTCTTGTCCTTCCCCCGGAATTGGTGGTTCAGATGCCGAATCTCGCGGTTGGAGCTCACCAGCACGTTGAGTCTGCCCGCTATCCCGGCGGCTCTGCGCGCGCGCTCAGTAAAACGCGCAAGCGCCCGCTCACTGGCGCCGGGTACCTTCTTGTGCATGATGATCAAATGATGGCTAAAAGAAAACGGGAGGACATCGCCGGCCATCCTCCCGCAAAACGAACTTATTCTTAGTTTTCCGCGGCTTCCGAGTCGGAACTGTCTTCCAGGGGCAGGACCGGCGGTACGAAATTGCCGCCATTGCCATTCCCGCTGAGCTTTCCATAGAAGCCGTTTTGTCCGTTCCCCAGCGACAGCGACATCTGCGCCTCCTGCACCTTCTTGTAATCGTCATAGGCGCGCACGATGCGCTGCACCAACGGGTGACGGACCACGTCCCCTTCATCGAAGTAGCAGAAACTGAGTCCCTCGACTCCTCTCAGTATATCCGCCGCCTGCACCAGGCCGCTGCTTTTTGTGCTGGGCAAGTCGATTTGCGTAACGTCTCCGGTGATCACCGCCTTGGAGTTGAAACCCATGCGCGTGACGAACATCTTCATCTGCTCCGCGGTGGTGTTCTGCGCTTCATCGAGAATGATGAAAGAATCGTTCAGCGTGCGGCCGCGCATGAAAGCGATGGGCGCGATCTCGATAATGTTCTTTTCCAGATAGCGATCCACTTTCTCCGGCTCCAGCATGTCGTACAAAGCGTCGTACAGCGGCCGGAGATAGGGATCTACCTTCTCCTGCAATGTGCCGGGAAGAAAGCCCAGACGTTCGCCGGCTTCGACCGCCGGCCGAGCCAGGATAATCCGATTCACGCGCTTGGACGCCAGCGCAGAAATGGCCATGGCCACGGCAAGATACGTTTTTCCTGTACCCGCCGGGCCGATGCCAAAAACCATGTCGTTTTTCTCGATGGCCTCCAGATAGCGGCGCTGGTTGATGCTCTTGGGTTGCACCGTGCGCTTGCCGAATGAACGCTGCTTCCCCGCTTCGACCAGCGAGCGCAGCGTCACCGAGGGATCTGTCGACAGCACGCGCAGCATGCCCGCGAGATCGCCGTTGGTGAAGGTGTGGCCGGCCCGCTGCAGTTGCTCGAAGTCGGCAAACACCTGCTCGGTGCGCAGCACATCGCGTGCCGCGCCTTCTATCGCGACAGATTCTGCCTGCAGATCGATGGTTACTTTCAGACCGTCTTCGAGGAGGTGAAGATTTTCGTCTCGCGTGCCAAACAGGGTTTCGATGTTAGGTGTGATATCGATGTGCTTCTTCATTCAGGTTCTGAAATTTCCCCCCTTTGAGTTCCCGCTGCGCACACACAACTGCGGGAAACCCTCTAAGAACGTTGCAACGGAGTAAGCCTTTGGCCACGGTGAATTCACTGCTAGGACAAATGACAGGGTGTCCGCTCGCCACCGACTGGAAGCAGCGACCATTGAGCGTAGAGTACTTCGGACCCGAGAGGCAGTCAATGCCGTTTAAGGAATCCCCCTACTTATCCAAAAGTTTAGATGACTAATGTGGGCTGGGGATGCTGCGGGGGAAAGGAATTTTGCCGCCCTCGTTGAGCGCTTCTGGACCAAAAGGAAACAAAACGATCCAGGCAAATCCGCATTTGACCGCCGCGTCTATCAGCTTGTAGGATAGGGGTTTGTCCCAGGACAATTCTTCGTAGAGGATAAAGCAGCAATCATGGCAAATCACTTTTCGGCCCTGAAACGGGCCCGTCAGACAGAAAAACGGACCACCGTGAACCGGGCGAATAAGTCGCGCCTGCGGACGGCCATTCGGCACTTCCGCGAGGCCCTGGCCGGAGGCAACCGGGAGCAGGCGTCGAAGCTGTTCCAGGAAACCGTCTCAGCTCTGGATAAGTCAGTCCAGAAGGGCGTGATCCACAAAAATACCGCCTCGCGTTACAAGTCGCGCCTGAGCACTCGCCTCGCCGCCATGGCTGCCAAGTAGTTTTCTCGAACCAACTCTTCAAAAGAACGGAAGGCGAGCTACGAATCTTGAGGGTGCCCCACTCTGGCCATCTTTTGGCTAGGGTGGGAAGGTCGAGGCGCAGCCTCGACCTTCCGCAACTGTGTCTTAGTTGCTTCTCGGAAGGTCCTTCGGTTTCCGCATAAGCGACCAGAGGCGACTCAGTCTGGTTCTCTCAACTCAATCCCGAAGTGCTCCTTCAGCGCTCGCCGGTACTCCGCTTCCCCCGCCAATTCAGTTTCCGTACGCCTGCCCTTGGCAGTCACAATGAATCGAAGGTCCGAAAGAGTAACGCGGCCGTCCGGGGTCGCTCGCGAGCAGATCCGCTGACGCGTAAAGTGCGACTCAGGCGAAGTCTGCTGGTAGTGGCACATCGGGATGTACTCAGACAATTGCCGCGGGGTAAGGGTGAATTTGTACAGGCTTTTCCACTCTGCGTTCTCCTCCCTTCGCTGCAACAGCCAGTGTTCTCCGATCTGAAATGATCGATAACCAAACCCCTGCTGATGAAACTCGACATCGGGCACCAGCGGCAGAGGTTCCAGGAAGCAGTCGCCAAAGCCTACGTCGCAAAGCCAGGGCTCCGGCGTCTCGACCAGCAGCGTCATATGGTCGAAATCAGGACCAAAGCTGCCGTCCGCGCGCCCTACGCCCGCGGAAAGCTGGGTGACATGGAAATCCAGGCTGCGGAGCAGCGCGGAAAAACCGCCGTTCAGTTCGTAACAAAAGCCCCCACGATGCTGGCCCACGATTTTGTCGAGGATGCGCTCTTCATCAAGCACGATCGGGCGCTTGAGGTGGATATCGAGACTCTCGAAGGGAACGGTGAACAGGTGCGCGCGATGGATTTGGCGAAGGACATCGGGAGTAGGGTCGCGTGGGCCGTCGTAAGCGATTCGGTGGAGATAAGCGGACGGGTCCACGAAATTATTTTCTCATTCAGGACGCGCAAGGGCGCCATGGCTGCGTCAAGCCTGGAAATTCCGCTCGATTGTTTTCATGGGCAGGAACAGGCGATTGCCGCGCAATGGCAGGAAGCCGAACTTCTTATAGAAAGCGATTACATGTTCGCCCTTAGCATCCACTACTACCGCGTAAGACATGACCATTTTGCTGGCTTCCAGGCTGCGACGCAGCGCATCAACCAGGAGAAATGCCCCTAGTTTCTTACCGTGATGTTCCTTTGAGACCGCCAGTCGTCCAAGCAACGTCGCACCAATGCGCTTGTATCTTCCTGTCCGCTTCTTCAACTCCTCTGGAAACTCGCCAGCATCGATTTCCTGCGGCGACAAACTGTAGTAGCCGATGACCACGTCTGGTTCAGCTTCCGTCACCAGAATAAAGACCGCCGACAGCTTTTCTCTCACATCGCGAGATGCGCGCTCATGAAAGTAGGAGTCGAGTTCCTTATCCCCACAATAAAAAGCCGCTCGGTTTTCCTTCCCCAGCGGCTTTACGATGTATCTGGGAGTTTCGACCAATTAGGAAGCAACCATCTGTTTGTAACGCTTGGTGGCCAACTGCAGTGCTTCATTCGGGGCAGGGGGATTCAACAAAGCTTCAACAAAAATCTTCCGCTCGCTGATACCGAGGGTCAACACTTTATGTTCTTCAATGGTCTTCATGGCAGCTTCTCGCATCGAGTTAATCATGAACTCTGTCAGGCTCACGCCGCGGAGTGATGCTGCCCGCTTGAAAAATAGCTTCTGTTCCGCTGACACACGGGCCTCCAACCGCTCCATTGAAGCCGGCGCTACTCGCTGCTTCCGTAACTTTCGACGACTGTTTACCATGTAGTTCCTATTGTACGGCTGATAGCCGTACAAGTCAAAAAGAAGCTGGCACCGCTAATTAAGCGCTACCCAATTGCTCGCCTGCAGACCACGCGGACTAATATCCGCCTGTGATGACAATAACAACCGCAAGGTCCTTCGACTCGGACGGGGATCGGTGTACCCCGTCCTCGCTCAGGATGACACCCTAGGATGGATGTCACTATAGTGGGAACTGTTGTGGAGAAGCGCGTTACACCCCCAGCTCCTGCTGCTGGGAAGGTGACGCGCTTACTTCTACGGCCTGGGGCTCAGACGCCAGGTCCAGCACCAGGCGCTCCAGCACCAGGCGCTTGCTGGGAGGGCTCGAGCGCAGCGCCAGATCGGCGCGGGCGATCAGGCGCAACGCGCGCGTGAGTTCGCGCCGCGAGCGGTAGCGGCGCGCCTGCCGGATGATGTCTTCCGCCGCAAACGGCGGAACCCGAAACCCTTGCCACAGCGCTTGCCACAGCGCGCGTGAATCGCGCACTCGCTTTTCAAAAATCACCAGCATCTGGCGGAAGGTCTTGGCCAGCATATAGAGGTGACCAATCGCGGCCTCCTCGCCATCGCCGGTGGAGAGAATCGCATCCAGGATCTCCAGAGCGCGCAGCCGGTCCTTGGAAGAAATTGCATCCGTCAGTTCGTACAGTGTCCGCTGTTTGGCTGCAAGTACCGTTGTCTCCACGTCCCCCAGAGTGATTCGCTTTTTCTCCCCGGTGTAGAGAATCAATTTTTCCAGCTCGCTCGAAACCAGCATCATGTCGGCGCCCAGCGAATCGATGAGCTCATGCGCGGCATCGGGCTCAATGGTCACGCCCTCGGCAGCTGCGGTTTCCTTGGCCCAGCGCACGGCGTCGTCTTCCTGCACGCGCGCCAGCTCGACAATCGCGCAGTAGTCGCCCAGGGTGTCGCGAATTCGTTCGTACCGCTCGCGATCGACCATATCCATGCGCCGGGCATCCGCCGGAATGCTGATGTGGTCGGCTACAAAAACCAGCATGGCATCGGGATTGGGATTGGCGAAGTATTGCTTGATAGCCTCGAACTCGCTCTCATGTGAGCCGCGAGTGTAAAGCTGTTTAATGCTGCGGATGAAGAACACCTGGAACGGCGCCATCAGCGAAGGGGTGCGCGCGCGATCCAGAATTTCCACCAGCTCAGTTTCTGCCAGATCGAGATCATACAAGCTGAACTCGCGCAGATCGGAAGGGATCAGGTGACGAAGAATCGCATCGCGGCACCGTTTGCGAAAAAAAGCCTCGTCGCCGACGAACAGATAGCCGGGCTTGAGCTTGCGTTCTTTGATCTCGGCGACGAAGTGATCAGTTTGGGCGAAGGCTCTCACCTAGAAGGCCTCCAGGACATTGCTGATCAGGGTGCGGGCAAAATCGCGAGCGAGCCGGTCCATGGCCGGAGTTTCTTCGTCGAAGAAGCTGGAAAGCTCGCGCGACACCTGGTACTGCTCGCGAAACACGTAGTTGGGATTGTCGTAGAGCACACTGCCTTTGCGATCCACCAGCGAAACCCGCAGCGCAACCGTCACAATAGCGCTGGAAGCACGACCGGTCTGCGAGTCATAAGTCAAAGGCGCAGCCTGGGTCTGGATAACCGTGCCCCGAAGTGTGGCGTCCGCAGCGTCGCTGGTCTGGCTGAGCACGCGATAGCGCGTGCGGGTGTTGAATTCGCGGACCACCGCGGCTGTCAGGATCTGCTCCACCCGATACGACTGGCTCTGATTGACGAAAGCAGGAATGGCGATCGTGTGCACATCGGTCGGAAGGCGATCGCTGTGAGTGGTTGTGTGATAGCCGCAGCCCCCGAGAATGATGAACGTGCCTGCAAGTGCGCTCAGGACAAACCGGCAGAATTCTTTGCCCAAGGGGCGCCCAATCTTCACTGCACCTTCCCTCGAGGGCGTGAGCTGGCTAGCTGTTCGGCGCAGGCAACTGCGTTGAGCGCCGTTACCCGAAGATTGTCGGCCGCGGCCCATATCCAAACGCCATGATCGCGCAGTGGATCACGGCGCAGCGAAATCAGGATATCGTCCTGCCCGGCGGCGGTCACGCTGCTGGGGGCATCCTCCGCCGTGCGTGTCACCGAGACATGCTCTCCTGACAACGCTTGCGTGAAGTCCCCCAAGGCCAGCGGCTTCTCCAGTTCCAGATACAACGAGAAGGCGTAGGCATGGAAGATGGGGGCTTGCAGCAGCATGATCGAGGGCACTAGCACGCGCTCGCGGGTGATGCGGCGGAAGTGATCGAGCATACGGCGCTCCGCCGATTCCAGAGAGGCCACTGCCTTCTCCCCGTAACGCGAAACCGCGTTGAATGCTACCTGTACGTCAAAGACATCCTTAGGCAGCTGCTGGAAGGAGAGAATGCTCACGGTCTGGCCGTGTAGCTCATCCAGTCCGGGACGCCCACGTTCCGAAGCGGGCTCAAAAACCGTGACTACCGCCGTGCGCACGGGCACTGCTTTTTGCGCACGAAGCATCAGCAATCCCAGCACTGTGGCCGCAGGATGCGCCACTACCACCGGTGCCGGCTGCAGCTCTGGCGCCTGCACTTCACCCAGTTCGCGATCGATCCAGGGAGCGCGAACACTGGATCCCGCTTCCCCTTCCAGACCATATGAAAGATCGATGATCGCGCTTCCCGCCTGCCGGGCCATCTGCCAGTGACGCCGGGTGAATTTCTCTTCCGAAGCAAAGAAGGCGAAGTCCACGCTATCAAAATTGTCGCGGGTGACAGTCTGGAAGAAGGTCATTTCGTCGCCAACGGCTTCCAGTTGGCCGAGCGACTCGTCATCATCAAGCAGCTTGACGTCAACCGTAGGAATGTTGGTCTCGGGAAGGATCTCCGCCAGTTCCTTGCCCTTCAAGGTGCCGGCCCCAACGATGGCTACGCGATAGAGCCCCTGCGTAGCAGCCGCAGAACGCCCGGTCGCGGGTTTAGATTCGCGCCCGTTCATTGCGCCTCCGGCGCTTGCTTGTACTCTGGGGTCTTGTGATGACGAAGCAGGTACATCATACGAATGATCACGCCGGAAAGCATGTAGCCCACCGATAACACCAGCAGCAGCGGACGCGAGAAATACCAGATTCCAGCGACCAGAAGCCCAACCAGAATCACCACGCGGAATGGGTGAGGACTTCGCAGGTCAATATCTTTAAAGCTGTAGAAACGCCAGGTGCTTACCATCAGCAAAGCCGCACTGAAAACATAAATCGCCCACAGCATGGCGATCCACCAGGTGTCGATGGGGTCTCCTTCCCCGAAATGTACTACAGCCGCAATGCACCCCGCAGCAGCCGGTATCGGCAGGCCCACAAAGTAACGTTTGCCCGGGCGGCCAGGATTGGACGGCTGGGGGTTGCTCTGAATGTTGAATCGCGCTAACCGAGCAGCTCCTGCGATCAGGAAAGCAAAAGTCAGAATCGCACCGATCTGTGCGGTACGAGCAGCGATATCGTGACCCGTTATTGGACCTAGCTGCCGAAATCCCCACACCCAGGCAAGCATGGCGGGCGCCACGCCAAACGTAATGACGTCGGCCAAAGAATCCAGCTCACGGCCGAAATCGCTTGTGGTATTCGTCATGCGGGCGATGCGGCCATCGAGCCCATCCAGCACCACCGCGAAACCGATGGCCTTGGCGGCATTGTCATAGTGCCACGGTTCAGCCGGAGAACCGATAAAGGTGTGCCAGAGCGCATAGTAGCCGAAAGCGATGTTAAACGTAGTTGCCAACGATGGCAGGATGTAGATGCCTTTGCGGAAGCGACGTGGGCGGCGAAAGTCACTCTCCCGGCGGAACATCTCGGCCTGGCGCTCCGGCTGCTCCGACTCCATCACTTACCTCCACTGACGGGCGTAGCAACGGGGACCGGCGCGGAACCTGTAGCTCCCATGCCGCCCTCGCTGACCGGCGCCAGGGCAAGAATGGTTGAGCCTCCACGGACGCGATCCCCCAGCTTCACCTGGGGCGCGATTTGCGAGTCGAAGATCACGTCCACCCGCGAACCAAACTTGATCAGCCCAACCCGCTCTCCTCGTGCCACCACGTCTCCTTGCTTCTTGGTGAACACAATTCGCCGCGCGATCAAGCCGGCGATCTGCTTGAACGTGACCGTCTGACTCTCGCCTTCGACCGTAACGACATTCTGCTCATTGAACTCTGCCGATTCGCCCGCCAGGGCATTGCCAAATTTGCCCTGCCGATACTCGATGTACTTGATCGTGCCCGCAATCGGCGAGCGGTTGACGTGCACATCGAAAACATTCAGGAAGATGCTGATCCGGGTCTGGTTACGTCCTCCGGCCAGAAATGGGACAATGTCAGTGACCTTGCCATCCCCAGGGGACACAATCGCCCCCGCGACGGCGGGTATGATCCGCTCCGGATCTCGGAAAAACCACAGGCAAAATATCCCTGACAGCAGAGGCAGCAGGCTGAGCCACGGCGTGGTGAAGAAAACGAGCAGGACAGCCACTACCAGTGCCGCCGCCGCGTAATAAATGCCGTCTCGAACCATAGGGGAGCGCCCTGGAAATTATATCGCCGCAGCAAGTCGAGTCCGGGAGTATTTCGAGGAAAGGGCAAGGAAGATCAACAGCTTCGGCGAAACAAACTGCCTCAGCCATATTCTGCGAAAAGCACGCTTTCACGAGGTAGGCTTTACCCTCAGCCGCTTGAAGGCGTGCCAATTGAGAAGAAGACTAACTTACTACGCGACCATCCCGTGATCGCGACGAAACTTCTGTTCGATGCGCTCCATCTCGTCTTTCAGGCGCAACTTCAACTTCTTCAGACGTACCTCTTCCAGCTTCTCATCTTCTGAGAGGTAGCGTTTCTGAATCAGGGAATCCAGGCGCTGTGCGTACTGTTGGTGCTCTTGGACGAGACGGCGAAATTCGTCACTAGACTGAACTAGTTGCTCGCGTAGCTGAGCTGCCATCCAACCGACCTCCTAATTGGGTGAGAATTCAAAGCTACCACCCCTCGTGGGCGAGCTTCAACGGATTTTTTTAACCTGACTGTAACAGTCGAATAACGTAGGTAATTGCATCCTCTTCCGGCCGCCGGTAATAGGCTTTGCGGCGTCCGTTTTCCACAGCCCCGCAGCTCACATATAGCCGGCGGGCCGGGGCATTTGACTCCCGCACTTCCAGATGGACTGCGGCCGCACCCTGCCCCGCCGCTTCGGCGAGAAAATGGCGGAGCAGAGCGCTGCCGAGGCCGCGCCGTCTTGCACGCGGCGAAATCACGATGTTTTCAATTTCCCATTCTGGGCCAACTGGACGGGCAACCAGGAAGCCAACCACGCTTTCAGGGGACTGTTCAGAACCAAACTCACCAGCCGCACTGATAATCCAGACCCTCCGGACAGCGGCTCCGGGCTGGAATAGCTTCTGATACTCCGCCGCACTCCAATGAGCTGCAGTCTCCGATTCCTGTTCCAACTGTTGCAGCACGGGAACATCTTCTGCCCTGGCGGCACGAATAAGGATGTCGGCGGACGGAGGCAGGTTGCTCATCGGCTTAGAGGAGTGATAGGAGATCGGGATGGATTCTACTGCACCCTTTTCGGCGTGAGCGAGAGCTTCTAAGAGTGATTGGACGGGTGGCATATCCTTCCCGCAACCCGCGACACTGTGGGTGCCCCATCCTGAGCGCAGCGAAGGGTGGGTGGCAATCCTGTCCGTACCGCCCACCTTTGCGCCATGGAGTTTCCACACCACGCCCGTACTGCTCGTGATTGTCCCACCAGCAGCTGCACTTCAGGCAGAAAAGTAAATCCGTTACGAATCGCGGAACAATTCGGGGAAGGCGTTTGTTGCAGTTCTAGACCCCGTCTACCGCGATAATTTCGGCAGGGAGAATATCTCCGCATCCGAGGCGCGAATGTAGTTCGCTTCCAGCCGCTCCGGGCTGACGGTTTCTCCGCGCAGAATTTTCTCCAGTCCGATGCGGGCATAGAGGTCCGCTTTCGGCGCACAGACCAGCTGAAGAGCGCAGCCCCGTGCGGCGGCCACGGCCACGACATTTTCGTCCGGCGTAACGAATAAAGAGCCGTGCCTTCGCACCTCCGCGCCGGAATCCGAAACATTACCGATCCATTGCTCCAGCGGTACAAGCGACTCGCGCTTTTCGAGCGGCGAATAGTCATCGCCGAACTCATATTCGCCGACAAAAACCTGCGAGCGCCCGGCATCGAGCACTGAAACGACCCGGCCCACTCTCCCTGCCATGCGCGCAATCGCTTCCAGCACCGATACGGCCGCAATCGGCTTGTGCAGAATTTCCGCCAACCCTTTCACGGTCGAGAGCCCTACCCGCAACCCGGTAAACGATCCCGGTCCGGATGCTGCTACCAGCGCATCCAACGCATGCTTCTCGAGTTGCCGCCGCCCCAGTGCAGCCGTAAGTTGTGGGATGAGTTCGGCGGAATACATCCGCCCCGTGAGCGCGACCAGCTCAAGCAGATCGGATTTTTGCAGAATGGCCAGTCCGCCGGGCTCTGGGGAGGGGGCCAATTCCGCGTGAGCCAGCGCCAGGCTCCCCTCGCGCCCCGAGGTATCGATCGCGAGAACGAGCATCAGCCGACCCCGAGTGGCTCGTCCTGCACCAGCTCGAGCAGCACCCCGCCCGCGCTCGAGGGATGCACGAAAACGTAAAGGTGTCCGCCGGCCCCGATCTTGATATCTTCCGAAATCAGCCGCGTGCCGTTCTTCTTAAGCCTCTCTACGGTCGCTTCCAGATTGTCGACATGCAGCGCCACGTGGTGCAGACCTTCGCCGCGCTTGGCAAGGAACTTGGCAATTGTCGAGTCTTCCGAGGTGGGCTCCAGCAGCTCGATTCGGCTCTCGCCCACCGGCACCATCGCCACTCGCACCTTCTCCTGCGGCACGATTTCTTCGTCAAGCACTTCCAGGCCAAGACCGCGGTAGAACTGCGTGGCCTGCGCCAGCGATTTCACTGCAATTCCAAGATGATCGATGCTGAACATCACTTCTCCACTGTGCTGGTTGAATTGGAACTGAAGTCGGCCACGATCTGCTCCACCAAAGAGTAGGGATCGCGCTTGTGCTGGGCAACATCGGAGGCATAGCCGGCGATGGCATCCTCGCCGACATGGTCGAGAACCACGCGTTCGAGCAGCGAATCACGCAGCATTTCTACCAGGCGTCCCCGCCAGTTCTGCTCTTTCTTGCGATCTCCGGCGCCGCTCTCTGCGAGATATCCGACATACCGATTGATCGCTTCCGCCAGTTCGCCGATTCCGATGCCTTCGCTGGCAATCGTCTTTACGATGGGTGGAACCCAATCGTCGTGGCGCACGGCCAGTGCCTGCATGGCGCGGATCTCACGCTCCACGCGCTCGGCGCCTTCGCGATCGCTCTTGTTGATTACGAAAACATCGGCGATCTCCATGATGCCGGCCTTGATCGTCTGCACATCGTCGCCCATACCCGGCACCAGGATCACGATGGTGACATCGGCAAGGCGCACGATATCCACCTCGTCCTGGCCGACGCCAACGGTTTCGATCAACAGAATGTCGCGCCCGGCGGCATCGAGAACCGATGCTACATCCGCGGTTGTGCGAGCCAGGCCGCCAAGTGATCCACGTGTGGCCATGCTGCGGATGTAAATGCCGGGATCGGCATGGTGCGCCTGCATGCGAATCCGGTCGCCGAGGATCGCGCCGCCAGTATAGGGGCTGGTGGGATCGACAGCGATGATGCCGACCGTCTTTCCCTGTTTGCGATATTCGCGAGCCAATTGATCAACGAGCGTGCTCTTGCCCGACCCGGGAGCACCCGTCAGCCCGACGACCAGAGCCTTGCCCGTGTACGGAAAAAGCGCCTTCAGCAGAGCGGCGGAGTCGGAGTTGCGGTTTTCGACGGAGGTGATCGCGCGCGCCAGCGCCCGCGGACTACCCGCGCGGATCTGCTCAACGAGTGCCTGGAGCTGCGAGCTTTGAAGCTGCGAGTTCAAACTGTAAGTATCGGGCGGCGGGGATTGCTCTGGCAAGAAGGACCGTGTAGGACAGGCGATCTCGCCTGTCCCGCTAATCCTTCAGGATCTGCCGGGCGATCACCAGCCGCTGGATTTCGCTGGTGCCTTCGCCGATGGTGCACAGTTTGACGTCGCGGTAGAACTTTTCCGCCGGGTAGTCCTTGATGAAGCCGTAGCCGCCGTGGATCTGCAGGCCCTCGTTGGCGCAGCGCACCGCTACTTCGCTGGTGTAGAGCTTGGCCATGGAGGATTCCAGGGTGCTCTTCATGCCGTTGTCCTTCATCCAGGCAGCACGCATGGTGAGCATGCGGGCAGCCTCGATTTCAGTCGCCATGTCAGCCAGCTTCCACTGGATAGCCTGAAACTCGCTGATCGCTTTCCCAAACTGCTTGCGTTGCTTGGAATACTTCAGCGCCGCCTCGTAGGCTCCCTGGGCCATGCCCAGGCCGAGAGCGGCGATCGAGATGCGGCCCCCATCGAGCACGCGCATGGCATCGATGAAGCCGTCCCCTTCTTTGCCGAGAAGATTATCCAGGGGAATTTCGCAGTCTTCGAAGATCAGCTCCGCGGTGTCGCTGGCCCGCAAGCCCAGCTTGTTTTCCTTCTTGCCCGCGCGGAAGCCCTTCGTGCCCCTCTCGACAATGAACGCCGACAATCCATGGGTGTGGGCCGTCTTATCCGTCACCGCGATCACCACCACCACATCGGCATAGTGACCATTGGTACAAAAGGTCTTGGTGCCGTTGAGCACCCACTTGTTGCCCTTGCGAACCGCGGAGCAGCGCGCGCCACCCGCGTCGGAACCGCTGCCCGGCTCGGTGAGTCCCCAGGCGCCGATGAATTCGCCGGATGCCAGCTTCGGGATGTACTTGCGGCGTTGCTCCTCAGTCCCCGCTACAAAGATGTGATTGCTGCACAGCGAGGTATGCGCTGCCAGAATGATCCCTACCGAACCGTCAACCCGCGAAAGCTCTTCGATGGCGATCACGTACTCGATGTATCCCGCGCCGGCGCCACCGTACTCGACGGGGAAGATGGTCCCCATCAGGCCGAGGTGCCCCAGTTCCTTAATGGTTTGCAGGGGGAAGCACGATTGCTCGTCCCATTGCATGACGTGCGGGAGGATTTCGCTTTCGGCAAAATCGCGTACGGTGTTCCTTAAGTGCAACTGCTCATCGGTAAACTGAAAATCCAAGTCGAAGCCTCCAGGACTCTTGCCAGCTAGAGCCCCGGCCCTTGGCCCGAGAGCACTGCTCGCATCTGAGGAATACTTATATATAACATAAACTTTGGGGAGAGCAAAGAGGCGGTTATGCGGAGCCGCACACTGGTGTAATGCGGATCAGTTACGGGGGGAGAGCGCGCTAGGCCGCGCCCTTGACTAGCACCACTCCCGGCGAATTAAGCGCGCCGATGATCTGCATCATCGAGAGCTGATCCCAGTTGTCCCAGCCCTGGACTATGCGCCCGTTCTCGATGCGCACGATAGTGATCCCCGTAATATGGACTCGCTCACCGCTGGCAGGCACGCCCAGGTGATCGCCGCGGTGTGTCATATCGGCAGACCAGCGAACCGCCACCTTGTCGCCGGAGCCGAAGATATCCTCGACGTTGACCTTGAGGTCGGGGAAGGCGCCGCGAATCCGCTGCATGAAGGGAATGAAGTCGGCGGGCCCGTGAATCAGGGCATCGGGCTCACCCTGGCCCATGCCGACCGCATCGGGAGCAAGCAGTTCTTTCACCGCCGCCAGCGAACCCTGATTCCAGACTTCTTCAAACCATCGCCGCATCAGGGCAACGTTTTCGCGCTCTGCCATAAGTTGGACCTCGCTGTGGAAGGCCAGTCTGACATTTCTGAAGCCGCTGTCAATAGTTCGCGAAACGGTTTCGCCGACGGGCAAGTCAGCTTTGCAGTGATCGAACCAGGCCAAACATCTCCTGCGAACTGGGAAGACGTCCGCCCGGGCCCTTGGAATAAATCTTCCGGCCATCGACGTAAACATCCAGCGCGCCCGGCTTGCCGAGGCGCAGCCGCGTCTGGGTATGAAACTCGCGGTCGAGATCTTGTTTCAGGCTCACGGCCTGGGCCTTGATCTCGGCTCAGAAGAAACACCGCTTGATGTCGATTCGCATGGACCTGCCTGGCTGCCATTGTTTCACAACTTCCTAAAAAACCCCCCAACCTCGCCCTGCCGGCTCGATATCCCGAAACTAGAATCGGCGGAAGCAGGGCGGGGTTGAACCGGGCACCCTCAAGACTATCGGAAGTTAGCTCCGCGCATATTCTTCGCGAGCAATCTTCTCCGCCTCAGCTTTCAGCGAGTTGAGCCAATCCGCGTGCATATCGGTCAGCGATTTCCTGCGGCCCTCTCCCCACAAAAATGTCAGCAGACCCGAATCCTCTTCCCAGGTGTGCAGCAGGGTGTTGCCATCCGGCTGCGCCTTAAAGTCAAAGAAATGCTTGCCAGTGAAGCCGGGGACGCTACCCACCCAGGCAATTCTGCCGGGAGGCGCGGATTCGATAATCACCGGCTTGAAAGTCACCTTGACCGGGCGCACGATCTCCATCAGGAACTGGCTGTCGTTCTTCCAGGGTTCGCCCTTTAGCCAGGCAGTCTTTCCTACCACCGGGTTCCACCAGGCCCATTCCTCAAGCTTCGCGAACCTCTGCCAGACATGCTCAGGACGGCACTTGGCCGTCGTGGAGTATTCCAGCTTGATTGCCATCTAGCTTCTTATCCTCGCTCGTTAGAATTACACTTCTTCGATTCGTCAGAAAAAATATCGATTCGAACTCCCAAGCCTTCGAATATCCCTCCTCACGCTTGTGTGTCACCCTTCCCGCACACCTGGCTCACGACTTCCGCTGCACGCTCGCAGGCCGACCGGTCGACATCCATATGCGTCACAAAGCGCACGGTTTCGGGATTTACGCCACCTGCCAAAACATTGTGCTCGGCCAATTTGCGGCAGAACTCTGACGAGTTCATCCCCGTACCTTTGATATCGACCACCAGAATGTTCGTCTGAACCTTCGCCGGATCGATCTTGACCCCGGGAATTCGGGCCAGCCTCTCGGCGAGCAGGCGAGCATTGGCATGGTCCTCGCCCAGTCGAGCCGGCATCTTCTCCAACGCGATCAGCCCGGCTGCGGCCAGAATTCCCGCCTGCCGCATGCCTCCGCCCAGCGCCTTCCGGTATCTGCGTGCCTG
This sequence comes from Terriglobales bacterium, assembly GCA_035624455.1. Taxonomy (NCBI): domain Bacteria; kingdom Pseudomonadati; phylum Acidobacteriota; class Terriglobia; order Terriglobales; species Terriglobales bacterium. The sequence goes on along the minus strand of DASPRM010000033.1, from coordinate 44,315 downwards.
ATCGATGAACGCGCGGCTGCCCACCAGCATCGAGCCCACCGGAGCAGCAAGGGCTTTCGACAGGCAGAACATCACCGAATCAAATTTCCGTGTGAGCTCGGCCACCGGGCGGTTCAGGAACGCGCCGGCGTTGAAAATGCGCGCGCCATCCAGGTGAACAGGCAGACCGGCCTCATGAGCGCGATCGCAAATCTCTTCGGCCACAGCCGGCGGATACACCGTGCCTCCCCCCATGTTGTGCGTGTTTTCGAGCGAGATTAAGCCGGTCTGCGCTCGGTAGTAGATTTGGGGAGCGATGGCTTTACGGATTTCGTCCCAGCGCAGAATTCCGTCCTCGGCAACAATCGGCCGGACCAGGCAGCCGCTGAAGCTCGCCAGCGTGGCCATTTCATAGTTGAAGATGTGGCCGCGCGATTCGCAGATGATCTCCTGCCCATGCCGGGTGTGAACCTTGATGGCGATTGCGTTACCCATCGTCCCGCTGGGCACAAAGATGGCTGCCTCGCGCTGAAAAATCTCTGCCGCGCGTTGCTCCAGGCGGTTGACCGTGGGATCTTCGCCATAAACATCGTCGCCGACCTCTGCTTCAGCCATGGCACGGCGCATTTCCGGCGTCGGCTGCGTGACCGTGTCGCTGCGCAGATCAACCGTGGTCACGCGGCGTTGCGCCGTATTTTTCTCGTCAACTTCCTGAGACGTAGAAGTGCCGTACATATTTCGTGCTCCCCGATAGAAATCGGCCTTCGCCCACTCATCAATGAAAAACTATAGAGCAGGTGCCCCACCCTTCCGCCGTCTTTTGGCGGCGGGTGCGATCGGGAAAGGGCCGGATGCTCCCCCTGATCTTGCCATCACGAGCAGCCGCAGCCCGCGATGGGTCACGATAGCGCAAGCCCTCGCTTCATGCGGCAAGCCCGTCACAAAAGTGTAAATGATCTCCCCGATGGCGAGTCTGCCTCTGTCCTCAGGAACCTAGCGAACACCTCATTGGACAGCAGTCTGCCTCGGGGCGTGAGCCGTAGCCGTCCATCGATCAGCTCCAGCAAATTCTCGCTGCAAAGCTCGGCAATCTCCTCGCGAAACACCGAAGTGGCGCCGGTGCCGTAGCGCTCTGCTAGTTCGGCCAGGTCAATCCCCGCCGTCAAACGCAGTCCCAGAAAGAATGCTTCTTCCAATGCGGACGACCAACTCACGGGTGTGCGGGAGAGTGCCGCGCCCCACGAATACTGCTCCAGCGAGTCCGGCGTTGAAAAGCGGACGGATTCCAGTTCAGATCCGATGGGAGCCGGCAACATGGAATGCGCATCCACACCGAACCCAATATACGGCTGGCGCGTCCAGTACTTTAAATTATGCCGGGAGGCGTAGCCGGGCCGCGCCAAGTTGGATATCTCGTATTGCGAGATTCCGGCAGCCTCGAGGCGTTCGCCAGCGTGCAGATAGAGATCGGCAGTCAGGTCTTCGTCAGGAACAAAGTGGGCATGGTAGCGGGTGCCGCCTGCGATCAATTCCCGCCCCAGGCGCGAATCCTCGTCCACTTCCAGCATATAAACGCTGACGTGAGGCACGCCGCTGTCGATCGCCTGCTGAAGCGACTCCTCCCAAGTCGATTCCGTCTGGTGAGGAAGGCCGGCGATCAAATCAATATTGATGTTGTCGATCCCCGCCGCACGCAGCTGCTTGATGTCGCCCAGAACCGTCTGCCGGTTGTGCAGGCGGGCGACGCTGGCCGCCTCTTCATCCACAAACGATTGCACCCCGAGACTGACGCGGTTTACTCCGCAATCAACCAGCGTCTCCAGCGTGGCGGACTTGAGCGTTCCCGGGGCGCACTCCACAGTGACCTCCGCCCCCGCCCAGACCCGGAAACTGTTTCGCAGGCTCTGGAAGATTCGCTCCAGTTGCTCGCCCCCGAGCAGCGTGGGTGTTCCGCCACCCAGATAAATCGAATCAACTTCCGCCTCCAGCACGCCACCCATCCCGGCTGCAATTTCAACCGCGCCCTCGATATCGGCGCACAGCCGGTCCACATAGCGGCCGAATAGAGCTTTCGAAAACACCCCCGATGAAAAATTGCAGTAGCTGCACTTGCTGCGGCAGAACGGAACCGAGATGTAAATCCCCAGAGGCATTTGGATTCATTATGTACCATCCGCGCCCATTCCCAGGCAGCGTCAAAAGCCGCGACAAATAGAGATTTTCAATCCCGCCGCCGGTACAAATCGTCTGATAATCTGAAGCAAACCATGGCCGCCCAAGAGGAAGAGGTACTAGGTAAGGCATATGACAGCCGGCTGATGAAGCGCCTGCTGGGCTACCTGTCACCCTACAAGTGGCAGGTAGTGATCGCCCTGGGCGCCATCGTCTTGAAATCTGTTGCTGATGTCCTCGGCCCCTACCTCACGAAGGTGGCCATCGATAAATACCTGGTCCGTTCGCCGCAGGCCCGATCCCTTGGCCTGCTCGATCGCTGGTTGAGCCCGCAGCCGCTTACCGGTATCGCGCAAATCGCCTCGCTATACGTGGCCCTGCTCGGCTTCAGTTTCTTTCTGGAATTCCTGCAGACCTACTTCATGCAATGGACTGGGCAGAAGGTGATGTTCGACCTGCGCAGTCAGATCTTCCGCCACCTGCAGCACATGCACGTGGGATTCTTCGACAAGAATCCTGTCGGCCGGCTGGTTACGCGCGTGACCACCGACGTGGATGCGCTGAACGAGATGTTCACCGCAGGCGTGGTCTCGATCTTTGAAGATGTCTTCGTCCTGGCTGGAATCGTGGCCATCATGCTGCGCATGGATTGGCGGCTGGCGCTGATCACCTTCGCGGTCCTGCCACTGATCTTCGTCGCCACCATGGTCTTCCGCAAACGGGTTCGCGATTCCTACCGGCGGATCCGGGTGGCGATCGCCCGTATCAACGCCTACCTGCAGGAACACGTCAGCGGCATGGTGGTGCTGCAGCTCTTCAACCGCGAGAAGCGCGCTTACGAGCGTTTCAAGGAAATCAATGCCACGCACATGCGCGCCTTCAAAGACGCCATCCTGGCCTACGCACTCTACTACCCAGTAGTGGAAATTCTGTCGGCAGCGGCGATCGCTTGCGTAATCTGGTTCGGTGGCCACCACGTGTTGGCCAGCATAACCACCCTGGGCGTGCTGGTCGCGTTCATGCAATATGCCCAGCGCTTTTTCCGCCCTATCCAGGATTTGAGCGAGAAGTACAACATCCTGCAGTCGGCGATGGCCGCCAGCGAGCGCATTTTCAAGCTGCTGGATACCCCGGCGGAAATCACTTCACCACAGCAACCGGTGAGAGCCGAAGGGCCGGGGCGCATCGAATTCGACCACGTCTGGTTTGCCTATCGGACTGTTCCCGTCGATGGTGAAGAGAAAACCGCTCACCCTGGAAAGGCTAGCCCTGGTCGAGATGGCGGAGGTCCCGCTGAGCCGGATTGGGTGTTGCGCGATGTTTCCTTCACCGTCGATCCTGGCGAGACCGTGGCCATCGTCGGTCACACTGGGGCGGGCAAGACTACGCTGATGTCACTGCTCATGCGCTTTTACGATGTTCGAAAAGGGGCCATCATGCTTGATGGCGTGGACATTCGCGCCATGAATCTCAACCACCTGCGACGCCGCTTCGGCGTAGTGATGCAGGATCCATTTCTGTTCACTGGAACCGTGGATCACAACATACGGCTGGGATCCGATTGGATCAGCGACGAGGCGGTAGAGCAGGCTGCCGAAGACGTGAATATCGCCGATTTCATCCGCAGCCTGCCGAACCAATTCAAAGAGGCTGTTCATGAACGCGGCAGCACGCTCTCGACCGGGCAGAAGCAACTTATCTCATTCGCGCGCGCCTTGGCACATGACCCGAAAATCCTGATTCTCGACGAAGCCACCTCCAGCGTGGACACGGAAACAGAATTGCGAGTGCGCCAGGCACTCACCAAGCTCGTCGAGGGCAGAACCTCGCTGGTGATCGCGCACCGGCTGTCCACCATTCAACGCGCGGACAAGATCGTAGTTATGCATAAAGGCCGGGTGCGCGAAATGGGGACGCACCAGCAACTGCTGGCGCAACGAGGGATTTACTACAAGCTGTACCAGTTGCAATACAAAGATCAGGAAGTCCCTGCCCCCTCTTCGATCTCGGCTTCCTCCCAGGTCCCAGCCGCGGGTGACGACTAACAGGTTGGTAAGAAAGTCGCTTCTCCGGACACACAAGCTTCCCTCAGCCGCGCAGCCGGCACATTTTTTCGGCACTCATGGCTCGGCCATTAGTATCGCGCTCGGCCGCCTGACATGTCGAACACAGCCCCAGTGTTGAAGGTGCTCGCAGCGGAGCAAAGCCATAACACCATTCCTGCGACCTCATCCACGTTTCCCAGACGCTTCAGCGGGCTCGCTGCGATCATTCCATTCACCACCTCGGCTCCTAATCTTCGAATTAGCTCGGTATCGATAGGACCGGGTGCAACGCAGTTTACCCGAATGTCGGCATCACAGACCTCGCGAGAGAGGGCTTTTGTAAACGCGATTACGCCTGCGCTTGCAGCCGAGTATGCTGCGAGGTTTGGTAAACCTTCCTTGCCTGCGAGTGACCCCATGTTGACTATCCTTCCACGTCCAGCACGACGCATCATGGGGAGAACTTGGCGGGTGACCTCGAACACACCAATCAGGTTTACACGAAGGATGCGTTCCCATTCCTCTCTGTCAAATTGCTCGAAAGGGAGGTAGCTGCCGAGATACCCGGCATTGTTGACAAGGATGTTGATACGCGGTGACTGACTGACGACATTCTCGAGGGCTTTTGTGATCTGGTCGGCCTTAGTGACATCGACCTTCAGTGATTGCGCACCGCTGAGCTTGATCGGATCCACATCCCAAATCCAGACCTGAGCGCCAGATCGCGCGAACTGTGCTGCGATGGCCCTGCCAATGCCGCGGGAACCACCTGTGACGATGGCTGTTTGGCCAGCAAAATCGAATGAGACTGACATGAGCCTTCCCGTTCAGTTGCTTAGCGAAACCTGCAGACTTAACTACCCAATACCCGAAAAATGTCGCTGCCGATCTTAACTCTGTTGATAAGCCGGGGCCATCCAGCTCATCCTGGTTGTCAAAACCAGTTCCGAGAGACCCTCGTCTTTCGCGGCTACAATGTCTCCGTGCCCCTCAAATTCCTGATCTCCTCCGGCGAAGCGTCCGGCGAGTTCTACGGCGCGCAACTCATTGAGGCGCTCCGCCGCCGCATGCCTGGGGCGGAATTCTTCGGCGTGGGCGGAGACAAGATGCGCGCCGCCGGATGCGACACCGTAGTCGACGCGCATGAGATCGCGGTGGTGGGACTGGCCGAGGTGGTCCGTCATCTGCCGAGAATCTACGGCGAGTTCCAAAAGCTGCTGCGAGTTGTGGATGCGCGGCAGCCGGACGCGGCCATCCTCATCGACTTTCCCGACTTCAACCTCCGACTTGCGAAACAGCTCCACCAGCGCGGAATTCCGGTGATCTACTACGTGAGTCCGCAGCTCTGGGCATGGCGGTCCGGCCGGGTGAAGCAAGTCCGAAAGCACGTACGCAAGATGTTGGTCATCTTCCCGTTCGAAGAGGCGTTTTATCGCAGCCAGGAAGTTGAAGTGGAGTATGTCGGGCATCCTCTGGCGGAGATGTCCACTCCCGAGATCTCACGGGCAGACTTTGCAAAAGCTCACGGACTTGACCCGTCAAAGACGTGGATTGCTCTGCTGCCTGGCAGCCGCAAGAAGGAAGTCGAGCTGAATCTGCGGGCGATGTTGGGTGCCGCTAAGCGTCTCACGCTGCCGCACCTCGGAGCAGCGTCGCCGCGAGTTCGCCCTCTTCCGGGCGACTCGCTCGCAACCCTCGAGACGGCCGTTGCGGCCGAAGCAGCTATCAGTCGGGAAATCGGAAAACGCGATCTGCTGGAAGTCCTGGATTCTGCCGCAGCCGCAGGCTCATATCAGTTCCTGCTGCCAGTAGCCTCCAGCCTGTCGTCCCAATGGCTGGAAGCAGAGGTTTCACGCTATGGCTTAAATGTAGTCCTGACCCCCGATGCTCGCGCTACGCTAGTCCATAGTCGCGCTGCAGTGGTGGCAAGCGGTACTGCCACCCTGGAGGCAGCCCTGATTGGAACACCTTTCGTCATGGTGTACCGGGTGGCCGCGCTCACCTGGATTCTGGGCAAGCCTTTGGTCAGGGTGAAACATTACGCCATGCCGAACCTGATCGCCGCCCAACAGATTGTCCCCGAGTTGGTGCAGGCAGACTTCACTGCGGAAAACGTTGCCGCCAAGCTCCGCGAAATCATTGCCGAAGGCCCCATTCGAGACAAGATGTTGGCCGGGCTGGCGCAAGTGAGGCGCATACTGGCGTGCGAACCCGGCACTGCGGGAACCGCCGCCGAGCGTGCAGCCGCCGCAGTTCTGGGGACCATCGGCAGTGAACGTCGAGATAGACCAGAGCCCAGGCAAAAGAGTGTAAGCTATTGAAGGTACGCATCCATTGATGTCAATCTGACATCCAAACAAGTATTGCCTCTCTGGAGATCGGTGATGCGATCTGTACGACGTCCGCTGCGGCAGGCTGCGGCGATATTCTGTCTCCTCCTGGCCCTTCCCGCACTGGCGGCCGAAAAGACCCGCATTCATGTGGACGATTACCAGATCGAAGCTGAAATTGTTCCCCGCTGGCACCGGCTGATCGGCAAAGCGCGAATCAAATTCACAGCCCTGGAAGACGTCAGCCTGGTGTCATTCGAACTGCACAACGGGTTGCGTCCAACCAAGGTCGTCGATGACAGTGGGCGCGCGCTCTCCGCCGAGCGCGTAACCCAGGATTCCAGTGTCCGCGTAGTACTGCCGAATGGCCTTTCCAAAGGCGCTAGCATGACTTTGACGATCGACTATGACGGCACCCTGCAATCGGCTGACGACAGCCCAGTACAGGGACTAAAGCTGGCTTCCATCGGCGAGGATGAAGCCTACCTGCTGTATGCGGGACGTTGGTTCCCGATGGTAGGGTACGGAACCAACCGCTTCACGGCGACTATGAATATCACGGTTCCCGCTAACTGGATCGTGATCGGCTCTGGCCGCGAAAGCACGGGTGTAGGCGTGGCCATGGCCTCGGCAGCCGAACCTCCGCAGCGAGCCGAAAGCAGCAACGAACCTCCGCCGCTGAAACGAACCCCTGGTGCTGTAACACCGCCGCGTGCAGCTACGCGGCCCGCCCCGAAGCCCACCAAACCGACTACCTCTGTGCCCAGAACCACTGACAAAAATCTGAAGACTTATACCTTCGTGTGGGACCAGCCCAGCTTTCCAGGGACCATCATCGCCGGCGTTTTTCAGCAGAGCACCAGCAACGAAGCGGGAATCGATCTGAAGGCTTACTACAAGCCTGACAAACAGCAATACATCGGGAATTACGTCGAAACTGCGGTCAAAGAATTTACCTTCTTCACCACTCTATGGGGTCCACCGCTGAGCAACAAGCTCACGCTGGTGCAACTGCCCGACGACACTCTGGCCGCAGCCTGGGCGCCGGAAATCGCGGCGCTTGGCGGCCGCTCGATTGCCGGGAAAATCAACTACCGCCTGTTGGCAAACACCATCGCCCATCAGTGGTGGGGAGTGAGCATAAGCCCGGCAAGCAAGAGCGACTGGTGGATCAGTGATGGCTTCGCCCGTTATGCCGAAGCACGCTATGTAGGAAATGTCGCCGGTCCGGCGGCCTACGAAGAGGTCACTAAGGACATGGAGGTCGGCGCCCTCGCCTACGACACCGTCCCGCTCTCAAATATCGGGCGCATGGATCCATTCTCCCCGGAATTCCAGTCCTTGGTGACCGACAAGGGCGCAATTATCTTGAACATGCTGAACTGGGTCATCGGCGACCAGGCATTTGATAAGACCATGCGCGCCTTCGCCGCTCAGTTTCGTAGCAAACCCACCAGCCTGGATGATTTCCGCGCTGTGGCTGAACAGAATTCCGGTCAGAAGCTGACCTGGTTTTTCTCGCAGTGGCTGGATTCCACGGGCGCGCCTGAGTTCAAAACCAAGTACACCGTGTATCGGCTGGGAAAGTCTTGTAACGACCCTGCCAAGTGCAAAGGCTTCCGCATCGTGGGAGAAATCTCGCAGGATCTGGACCTGTTCCGCATGCCAGTGGACGTCCGCGTAGATACCGACGGGAAGAGCGAAGAATCCAAGATCGACGTCGTCGGGACGAACTCTGCTTTCACCATCGAAACCTTCGGGCGGCCGCGGCGCATCGTGGTCGATCCTGAAAACCGCGTCCTGAAGAATGCTTCCGACGTGAAGATTCGGGCGGCGATTTTGCGCGGACAGGGGTTGGTGCAGCAAAACGATCTTGCCGGCGCTTTGGATCAATTCCAGAAGGCGCTGGAGTTAAACAAGAACAGTTCCCTGGCGCACTATCGCGTGGCCGAGGTTTTCTTCCTGCAGCACAATTATCAGGCGGCAGCCAACGCCTATCGCGACGCTCTCAATGGGGATGGGGAGCCGCGCTGGACCGAAGTCTGGAGCCACATCCGCCTGGGCAACATTTTCGATATCACGGGGCAGCGCGAGCGCGCTACCAACGAGTACCGGCAGGCAATTCAGACCAACGACGATACCCAGGGAGCCTTGGAAGAAGCCCGCAAATACCTGCAACAGCCCTTCTCCGGAGAGAAGGAGAAAAACGGGTGAGGGGAACTGAAGAGCACCTTGGTAATCACGCGTTCGCCTGCGGTTGTTGCAACCTGTCATCTCGACCATCCAACCTGCCATCCCGACCAAGCTCGGGATGACAAGCGCTGCTTCGCGACTGATCTCAGCCCGCGATGACTCAAATCTGCAGATCTCCAGGACGAACAAATGCCAGGCCGCTCAATCGAGCGGCCTTTTCCTTTTCTATTCCAGTAGACAGCACCAGAACCTGAAAGCTTTCTCCCATACCCTCCGGCGTAATCAGGTGCTTGAGCTGTAAAGCCACTTTGGTCTGCTCCTGCGGTGATCGGCAACACTCAAACACGTCAGCGAACTGCGTCTGCTCGCCTATGCCCATCAGAAATTGCGATTGCGTGACCAGCGCCAGTGCATCGAGTCCACTCCCGCGTGCTACATCTGCCAGCGCGGTGAAATTCACGTGCGCAGTGATGTCCTGCTCGCCGGGAGCATCGTAGGGTGTGTTCACGATGGAGTGGCGGCGGAAACTGGTCACCGTACCGCGATGCCTTCCCGCAAGCATTTCCTCGCGGGTATACCCGTAATCGATGAAAACCAGGAATCCGCGCGGCTGAGACCTCCCGCTTCTCTTCAGCGTCCGGACGATTTCCTGAATGGAGTCCTGGGCGGCCAGAGGGGCCTCCACCCGCTCGTTTTCCTCGGGATGGACAGCATAGCGCTCCACGAAATCCAAAACTTCTGCTGAGGGACGCGTGAACTGCTCGACAAACCTGCCGTCTTCTACCCCCACGCGCAGTTCGCCGCGATTGTCCAGGACTTCCACCGGCAATGCGTCGAAGAACTCGTTGGCAAATACGATGAAGTTGCTGAGGTCTTCGCGTTCCAGTTCGCTAAGGGAGCGATAGACTGCGACGCGTCGCTCGACGATGTGCTCTCGCAGGCGCTCCTCTAATCGCACGCGCAGTGCCAACGACGTCTCGACCAGCACATAACGCAAAACCGAGATAAATTCCGGAAATGTCTGCTGTGCCCAGTCGAGGATGTCCTGCGCGAACAGTCCTCGTCCCGGTCCCAGTTCGATCAGAGTGAGGGGGCGCGGCGAACCGAGAATCCGCCACATCTCATCGAACTGGCGGGCCAGCAGACGTCCGAAGACAGCATGTACGTCGCTCGAAGTGTAGAAGTCACCGGACTTCCCAAACTGCTCGCGTGCCTGCGCGTAGTAGCCCTGAGGCTGGCCCTCCGCCGCAGAATCTGGCCCATACAGGCAAAGCTTCATGTAGCGTGAAAACGGGATGGGGCCGCGTTCGCGAATTTCTTGTTCGATGTATTCGCGCAGGGTCACGCGCAATTCTAACCGCTAGCTCTTCGTGTGCGGAGCCCGCGTAAACATTTCGATCAGATAATCATGCAGGCAATCGTAAAGCTGGCGCTCAAATGTCCAGGCGAACTGAGGGTGATCGAGATCGCGCGGATGCAGATCGAAGTAGTAAGTGTGAACAGGCACAGTCACATTCTTTATCTGAATGATGACTTGCACAGCATCGCCGTTCGGGCGGGCATCGAAGTCGAGCAGCGGATGCTCGAATTTGGCCAGCATTTCCCGTACTCGCTCCAGACGAGAGTTTCCTGACTGCGTCTCCATTGCTCGATTCTATTGCGGCACACAGGTGGGCAACAAACGGGCCAAAACACGTTGGGCCAAACCCGACACTCCTGAGGGTGCCCCGTTCAAGCGCAGCTTGGCGGGGTTTTTCCTGCGTTTTGGAACCGGAGTGGGGGTTGGATGGGATTGTGTTCGCGAGTCTTAGGAGCCTCGCCGCTATTCGTAGCGCAGCGCTTCCACCGGGTCCAGACCCGCAGCCTTAATCGCGGGCAGCATGCCGCTGACGATTCCAACCACGGCCAGAATCACCGTCGCCGTAACGAGAATTGCCGGATCGATGCGCAGGCGAATGTCTCCTTCCTGGGCATTCTGCGCCAAAGCACTGAACAGGGTGAGTGAGCCGACTGTCCAGGAGACGAGATACGCGATCACCACTCCGGCCACTCCCCCGATGGCGGTGATAGCCAACGCTTCGGAAAGAAACTGCGCGAGGATATGGCGTTTGCACGCTCCCAGTGCCTTTTCGACACCGATCTCACGGGTGCGTTGCGTGACCGCCACCAGCATGATGTTCATCAGGCCTATTCCACCAATGCCAAGCGTGAGGAAGCCGATGAAGGTCAGGAGAATCTTGATGCCGGTGGTGATGATGCGGAATTCGGCAATGTCCTCCATCAGGTTCCAGACATACACTGCCTGTTTGTCGTCGGGCTGAAAACTGTGGTGATTGCCGAGCGTAGTTCGAACCGCCTTGGCGATCTTCAAGTGCTCGTTGCCTTCGTACTCTATAAACAGGCCTTGCAGGTAACGGATATCTTTCAAATCGCCCATGGTGGTGAAGGGGATGATGAGCATGCGATTGTCGTTGTCGTCGCCATCCTGAACTTTGTGCTTCATCACGCCAATCACGCGGAAGCTGATTCCGTCCAGATGGATGGCATCGCCCACAGCGTTTTGCCCGGAAAATAATTTGCGCTTGGCCTCATCGCCGATCACGACTACCCGCGCCTTGGTGGACTCGTCTTCGTCGTTCATGAGGCGGCCTTCCTCGACCTCAATGCGGCGAATGTCCTGCCAGCCTGGATAGACGCCAACTGCGCGGAAGGTAAAGGCACGGTCGTCGTGGCGAGCGCCAACTTGCTTATCCACCATGGGAGAAGTGCGCTTAAGCAGAGGAACTTCGTTGTTGATGTACTCCAGATCCTGAAGCGTAAAGCGCACCTGCGTTCCTGCCTTGACCCCACCAGCCTGGTGCGATGTCCGGCCGGGAAACACGCCAATCATGCGCGAACCAAAGGAGCTGAACATGGTCATGATGGCGCGCTCAAACCCGGTGCCGTACGCCAGCAAAAGCACCACGGTGGCGATGCCCCAGGCCATGCCCAGCATGGTAAGCGCCGCGCGGCGGCGATTGTGTTTGAGAGCGCTGACGGCCTGGCCGAAGACGTCGCGGATCATATTCGCTCCTGAGTTACTCGTTATTCGTCATTCCTGGCGCAGCGCCTCGACCGGCTCGAGCATTGCCGCCTTGCGTGCCGGATACAGGCCGGAAATGATTCCCGCCAACGAAAGACAGACAATCGCAACCACCGCCGATTGCGGCACGATGCGAGGAGGATCGAATCCCTCGGGAATCGGCACACGCTTCAGCAGGCTCATGAAACCGCTGATCACGGCTACACCGATTGCCCCGCTGAGCAGGGTTAGAAAAGCGCCTTCCAGGAAGAATTGCGCCAGGATGTTGCGATTCGTCGCGCCCAGCGCCTTGCGCAGCCCGATCTCACGCGTGCGCTCGCTCACCGATACCAGCATGATGTTGATGATGCCGATGGCCCCCAGCGCCAGCGTAACCAGGCCAACCGCGCCGAGGAATATATCCATGGCGTCGAAGATCAGTCCGACTCGCCGCTCACTTTCAACCGTGTCCCATTCGTCGAAAACGTCCTGGGCGTTGGGATCGAACCCATGAAGCCGCGCAATAATGCTGTGCACTTGCTGTTTCGCTGCGTCGTGTTCGTCGCGGGTCAGCGGCTGGTAGTTGAGAAAGGAAATTTTCTCCTCGGAGTTGGCTTCTTTGAGCGGAAAGAGTTCGCGCATGGTGCTGATGGGAACAAAAATCCGGATGTTCGTGCCGTTGAAGTTTTCCTTACCAATTTTCGGCAGCACCCCGATCACGTCAAAGGGAACGCCATTGAGCAGGATGTGCGTGCCCACGGCGGCACGGCCGGAGTAGAGGTTTGTCATCATTTCTTTTCCCAACACTGCCACGCGCCGGCTGTTCAATTCGTCGCCTTCACTGATCCAGCGGCCGGTCATGATGGGCAGGGTGCGGATCAGGTTGTAGGAGGCGGCTACTCCAAAGACCTGGCCGTTGGTGCTGTTGTACTCGCTGACGGCACGAATGTCCTCGCGGTTTACAACCGGGGAGACGTGGCGTACCAGGGTGGCCTCGTTTTTCACAGCTACGTAGTCGGCATACGTGAGCTTGTACGGCCGCATGGAGTTGAGGCTGCCTTCCACCGCGGGCAGGCGTCCGCCAAAGAGAAACATGATGTCCGGCCCGAGACTGTCGAGCTGCTTGCGATTTCCGGACCGGAAGCCCTCGCCCAGTCCAACCAGCAGCAGCAGCGACCCCACTCCCCACGCAATGCCGAACATGGTCAGGAAAGAGCGAAGCTTGTGCGCCCACAGGGTGCTGAGCGATTGCCGCACGATGTCGAAAATCCTGTGCATACGGACGCCCTGCGGTCAGCTGTCACCCGGGGAGGAGGCGCTCTCTCAGGCGTACTCCAGCCCTCCCTCGCGCGTGGTGGTTAGACTGCGGCAGTATGCTTTGGTTATCGTGATTTTGGGGAATCTGAGGTAATCACAGCGGCTTGGGACGGGACGGCCTGAGACGAATTGCCGGCAGCCGGATACTCATATACGCCTCTTCCCGCCTTTCGTCCCAGACGCCCTGCTTTCACGTATTGCGTCAGCAGTGGGGCGGGGCGGTATTTCTCGCCGAGCGTTTTGTGTAGGTATTCCAGGATGTGCAGCCGCGTATCCAGCCCTACCAGATCTACCAGCTCAAAGGGCCCCATGGGATGGTTCAATCCCAGCTTCACGGCCTTGTCGATGTCTTCGGCTGAAGCAATGCCCTCCTGCAGCATGTAAAACGCTTCGTTGCCGATCAGCGCGTTAATCCGGCTGGTGATAAAGCCCGGAGACTCCTTGATCACCACCACTTCTTTCCGCATGCGCCGGCCGACTTCCGCCGCGGTCTGGATAGTGTCGTCGTCGGTCTCCAGTGCGCGCACGACTTCCAGCAGCTTCATCTTGTGCACCGGGTTAAAGAAGTGCATGCCCACGCACCGGGGAGCGCGATACGTAACCGAGGCAATCTCCGTGACGCTGAGGGAAGAAGTATTGGAGGCCAGAATGGTCTGAGGGCGGCTGAACTTGTCGAGTTGGGTGAAAATCTCGATTTTGGATTCCATTTCCTCGGGCACCGCCTCGATGACGAGGTCAGCGTTGCGGGCGGCGTCCTCAACTCCGCTGGCGAACTCGATCCGACGGTAAGCGCCCTCGGCTTCATCGGGCGATAGCTTGCCCAATTCGACGCCCTGATCCAGGTTGGAACGGATCTCGTCGGAGGCGCGGCGCAATGCCGCCGGCAGAATATCCTCCAATATGGTGCGATACCCGCCAAGCGCCGCCACATGAGCGATGCCCCGGCCCATGATGCCCGCGCCAATCACCGCGATGGTGCGAACCTCCATCTACTTGCTCGAGTCCAGACGTTGCAGAATGTCCTGTACGCCGGGCTGGGCTTTGCGGATGTATTCGGCCAGGCGGCGCTTCTCTTCGTCGGTCATGGTTGGAATCTGAGCATTGATGCGGCGCAGGGTAGCAGAAATCTCGTCAACATAATTCATCAGGCGGATCAATTCGCCGGTAACCACCATGAAATCTCCTTAGTTGTGCCTGCCCTACTCCGACATCAGGTCAGAGCCGGCCTTGCGAGATAAGTAAGAATGAGAAGGCTGAAGCAAACTCATCATTGTCTTAGGTTGGGCAGGATTAGTAAAGCGGAGCGATAATGAGTCGATGCTTCGCAACAAAAATCTGGTTCCACTCTCGCACCAGCACCAACACGCGCTCGCTTTGTGCGTTCGCATCGACCGCGCTCTCAACAATGAATCCCACGACCTGGAGCACTGGCAATCCGAAGTCGAGCGCCATTTTCAGGACGAGATCCGCTACCACTTTGAGGTAGAAGAGAAATACCTGTTTCCAAAAGCACAGTTGTTCCCTGATCTGTCAGATCTGGTCGAGGAATTGCTGCGTGACCATGCTTCGCTTCGCCGCGCATTCGAGCGCGCAAAGGCACGCACGATGGACTCGCCGGACCTGCAGAGATTCGTGGTGGCGCTTAGCGAGCACATCCGCAAAGAGGAGCGGCAACTCTTCGAAGCGCTCCAGCAGAAGCTAAGCGAAGAAGATTTGCAGCTGCTTGGCACTCGAATCAACGAATACTTCCAAACCAGCGGAATGCCTGGAGCCACCTGTGATATTCCCAATCGTCCCGCTGCTGCCGAATAAAATTCAGGCGACAGGCTCTTCCCGCTTTTCCTGCTTTTCTGGACTTTCGGGCTCCTTCTCAGCTCGCTCGGCCAACCGATCAGAAACCTCAGTGATAGCTGCCAGCTTGGCGGCCAGCTCCGCCGTCAGCGCATCAGGCGCATAGCGCCAGGTCCAGTTGCCCTCCGGAACGCTGGGCATGTTCATGCGGCAATCACTTCCCAGCCCAAGCACATCTTGCAGCGGGACCAGCGCCATACGCGCCACAGAAGTCAGTGCAGCACGAATCATTGCCCAGTGGATGCCATCCATTTCCGGACCAAAATAGGTTCCCGCGGCATGCCGCTCGGCCTCACTGGCGTGATCCCACCAGCCCACTGTGGTGTCATTGTCATGGGTGCCGGTGTAAACCACCGTGTCTTCCACAAAACGGTGTGGCAAATAAATGCGAGCACCAGTATCACCAAAACCGAACTGCAATACCTTCATCCCCGGAAGCTGCTGTTGTTCGCGGAGGGCTTCCACTTCCGGCGTAATAAGTCCCAGATCCTCGGCAATCAGCGGCACGTCGCCGAGTTCGCGGCGAAGCGTGTTGAACAGGTCTCCTCCCGGCCCTTTCACCCAGCGTCCGTTCACTGCAGTGGGCTCATCGGCAGGAATTTCCCAACAGGCTTCGAACCCGCGAAAGTGATCGATCCGCGCCAGATCGCAGTTTCCGAGCGTCCAGCGCAGACGATTCACCCACCAGTCATATCCGCGCTGCTTCAGAACATCCCAGCGATAGAGAGGATTACCCCAACGCTGTCCGGTTTCGCTGAAAGCATCCGGGGGAACGCCAGACACCACCTCGGGCTCAAGCTCTTCGTTCAGGTAGAAGATGTCCGGATGCGTCCACACGTCGGCACTGTCGAAGTTCAGGAAGATCGCCACATCACCCATGATGCGCACGCCGCGGCGGGCACACTCCTTGTGCAGCGCCTTCCATTGCTCGAAAAAAGCAAACTGGATCACGCGCTCCATCTCGATCTGCTGCGCAAATTGCTTGCGCGCCCCAGCCACAGCATCGGGCCGCCGTTGCGCAAGCCCTTTTGGCCACTGGTTCCACGCTTCCAGGTGGTAATGCGGCCGCAAAACAGCGAACAGGGCGTAGTCGTCAAGCCACCAGCTATTCTTCGTACAAAATGCGCCATAACCCGCACGCATCGACTCAGGAGCCAATCGCGCAAAATTCAAAGCGGCTTCGCGCAACAGCGGTATTTTGGCAGCAACCACCTGATCGAAATCTACTGGACCCGTCTCCGGCGGGAGCGACTCCAGACGCCGTTTTTCGATCCACCCGCGCTCCGCCAGGTCATCCAGGCTGATTAGTAGCGGATTTCCCGCAAATGCAGAAACCGTGGAGTAGGGAGAGTTCCCGAGACCCGTGGGACCCAGAGGCAGCACCTGCCAGATCGACTGTCCCGCGGCGGTCAGAAAATCGAGAAAGGAATATGCGGCAGGACCCAGGTCACCGATGCCGCCACGCGATGGCAGCGACGTGATATGCAAAAGAATTCCGGAGGCGCGCTGTTGCATGCTCGTGTCAGATCGCGAAGGGCTTGGAGTAAAACCACTTTAATCAGGTTGCATCGCGTGGCTGAAGATTAATTCCCGACTCGCGCCGATCACTAGCTGCCCGGTTCCGAGCGCGCCCCCTGCGTGATCCGCTCCCACTCCTGCTTGTTGATCTTAATCTTGCCTTCCTTCTCCATTCGCTGCCGCAAGTCAGAGACAAACAGCCCCATGGCCTCTTCCCGCTTTCGCTGCAGCAAGGACTCGCGCACCTGGGCCGAGGCCTTGGCCAATTCTTCCCCCGAAGCCTCCTGCTTCTCCAACACGCTGAGCACTACTCCATTTCGTCCGGTATTCAGCGGACCGCTGATTTCTCCAGGTTTCATCGTGAACACCACCGACGCGGGCCCGCTCATGACTCCAATCTCTGGAACCTGGCTGCTCTCGGTGACCAATTCGCTGGTCCTAAGTTCGGCGCCAAGTTGCTGTGCGGCCTTCTTCAGGTCGTGATCAGCCTTGGCGCGATCCGCGACTTCCTGGGTCCTTTGCCCTAGCATTGCATTAGCTCGCTCGCTTTTGAAGTCCTGTTCCACGCGCGTCTTGATGTCCTCGAACGAAGGCGTGGCAGGGGGCTTGATCTCGGTAACCTGGTAGATCACATTGCTTTGCGGAGTATGCGCAACTTCCGGCGGAGCTTTCGCCGGCGAGCTAAAAATCGCCGACATCACCTCCGGGGCGGTCCCGATTCCCGGCAGTGTGTCGTTGCGCGTGACGAATGCGCTGGTCAGCACTTCCTGCCCCTTCGCCTTGGCTGCCTTTTCCAGGTCGCCGCTGTGCCCCTGCGATTCGATCGCATTCGCCACATTTTCCGCGAGCCGCTGCGCTTTATCCCGCCGAATGATGGGTTCGATTTGCGACTTCACTTCCTCGGGCGTCTTCAGATGCGCCTGCTGCTTGTCATCGACATGCAGGATATGAAACCCGATGCTGCTCTGCACCACTCCGCTGCTCTGTCCCTTGGCCAGCGAAAACGCCTGATTCTCGATCTCCGGCAGTCGGCCACGGGCTACCCAACCGACCAGGCCACCCTCCTTGGCCGATTCACCGTCATCGGAGTACTTCTTGGCCAGATCGGCGAAATTGGCTCCTCCCTGCAGCTTCTTGGCAATGTCCTCGGCCTTGGCTCTGGCTTCCTGCACCGCCTTGGGATCAACCTTGCCGTCCGGACCCGCTAGTGGCACTCGCACCACGATCTGGCGCAGAAGAATCTGCTCGGGGACGCGGAACTCGCCTTCGTGGTCGTGATAGTAGCGTTGCAGATCCTGCGGCGTCACCTGCACCTGGCTCTCCAGCTTACTGGGATCGATGACCACGTAACGCACTTGCCGCTTTTCAGGAATTGAGTTCACGTAGCGAGCCTTGTTCTGCTCGTAGAAAGCCTTCAGCTCCGTCTCCGTCGCCTTGATCTGCTTCATCAGTTCGTCGGGTGAAATTACGGCATAAAGGATCTTGACCTTGGTGTTCTGCTGTCGGGCTTCGGCTTCCACCTCTTGCGGCGAAACCACGATGGGACCCTGCACTGCGGCCATCAGTTTGTGCAGCGTCAGATCGTCCTTCATCGCCTGCTCGAACTGGGGCACGCTCATGTTGATGCGCTGGTTCACGAAGCTCTCATAGGCATCAGCTCCGATAAAGTTGCCATTGGGGAAGAAATACGGAGCGAAGCTGCCATGCTGCAGCTCATCCTGCAGGTCGGCATCAGTAGCTCTCAGCCCCATGCGGTCGGCCAGGCTGAGCAGCGCCTTCTGCTGGATCAGGCTCTCGGCCGCCCTCTGCCGCAAAAATGGCATCAATCCGGCAGGGACATTTCCCTGAAAATTGCGCCGGGCAACTTGCCGGGCCTGCTGTTCTACTTCCTGCATGCCGATCTCGCGGTCGCCGACTTTGGCCAATACGCCCTTGGGGACCGCGCTGAATCCGAACGCGTCGCCTAGAATTCCTCCCGGAACGAGAGTGATCACCATGGCGCCACAAATAATCACCAGCAAGCCTCCCAGAACGATCTTCTTGGCTTTGCCGGGCGTCTGAAGAAACCTGATCATGTGCTTGAAACTCCAGAATTTATGAGGCGAATAGCTGGATTATAAACTACGGTGGCATGCGGACACTCTTATCCGCGGTCTTTCGCTTCCTCTAAGCCTATGCAGCTCAGAATCGTTAGGACTGCTGTTCCCAAATACCTTCAGCTTACCGAAGCGCGGTCTGGCCACTGGCTTTACACGTATACATGTGCTCATCAGCCCGTTTTATAAGGGTCTCGGGCGTATCATCGGGACTCGCCAGCGTCCCGCCAATCGAGACGGAGACGGATCCGCGCTTTTCATCATTCAGCGCAAAAGAGGTTCGTGTGATGAGCACACGACATCTCTCGCAGATGCTGCTTAATATTGCACTGTCGGCATGCCACACGATCGCCAAAAACTCGTCGCCGCCCCAGCGGCCCACGATATCCGTTGGTCGTAATGCTCCTGCCAAGGTCTTTGCAACTTCACGGAGAGCGCGGTCGCCGGCGGGGTGACCGTATGTGTCGTTGATCTTCTTCAACTCGTCGATGTCGACGACGATCAATCCAAACGGATCTTTGTGTACCTCGTATTCGCAAGATGCTGTCTGCAGCGACATCTCCAGATAACGTCGATTGGGCAGCTGCGTTAGCTGGTCGAGAAACGCCAGCCGCTCCAATTCCTCACCCTTTCGCTGCGCCCTGTACTCTGCCGTCCAGTCGCTGAAGACTTCCACTGCCCCGACGATGGTCCCCTCGGGACCGTAAATCGGTTGCACCCGTATGCGCACCGGCAGCCGCCGCCCTCGCTTATGGCGGAGAAAAATCTGCGCCTCGCGTGGTATCCCATCGATTACCGTGGCCGCCAGAGGGCAACCTTCTTTGCACAACTCCCGTCCCTGCGAATCCACGTCACACAACGTATCATTCTGACAGTACTTCCCCACTATTTCCTCGGATTTGTAGCCCGTCAGCCTGAACGCCCCTTCGTTCCAATAGAGGATTTGCCGGTCCCGGTCCACGAAGTAAACCCCATCACTCATGTGGTCGAGCAGTTCCTTGTAGAAGCGGGGGTCCGTGGGGGTAGCGATGCTTCTAACCGGCTCGGTCATCTTCACTCCTCACATCACATTTAATGATCGGCAGAAAATGGGGCTCACTTTACGGAGCCTTTTTATGGGGTCTTTCAGCGGAAAGTTAGACCCTGCAGGCGAACCAGCAGCAGGCTGGAGTTTCTCGGTTAAGCAGGCCTGCGAACACCAAACCGCCGCGGCATTTCTGGCGCGAACACTTTTGTCCGCGGATTTCCCGTTTCTATATCCCAGTGATGCGTATCCCCGCTCCGTGCCCTTTCCGCCGCACATTGATGGTGATCAGCAGCGCCGTGATCTGCTCGACGATACGCGCATTCTCCAGTTTTCCCCCGTCAACTGCTCGCAATCCCGGAATTGCGTGAACCAGTTCAAAGGCCACCGATCGCGCGCGGTCATCGTCGCTGCACACGATCACATCACAATCGATTGGCCCCTCGTGAGCGAGTAGCTCGTGTGAAACATTCTGGAATGCTGCCGCCACCGCTACACCCTCCGGCACTAGCTCGGCGGTTTGCTGCGCAGCCGATCCCTGCCACACCAGCAAAGTTCGTGTGAGGCGGCCGCCGACCGCCGCCGCCAGCGGCACGGTGTTATCGATCAAGACCGTACCCGGCTTCAGCGACGCCTTGATCTGCTTGAGCATCCCCACCTGGCTTTCAAAGGGCACGGTCAAAACCACGACGTCGGCCTGCTGCACGGCTTCCTGGTTCTCGGCGCCGCTGATCGTGCCCTTCCCTGGCACCGTGGCAGCAATCTTTTCGGCTGCAGCTTGGCCTCGCTTCTCATCACGCGAGCCGATAATGACGTCCAGACCTGCCAGAAACCAGCGCCGCGCCAGCCCCGAACCCTCCGCGCCCGTACCGCCGACCACGGCGATCTTCACTGCCAGGCCTCCATCGGTTCGGCCTCGCTGAGCATTTCCGGGAACACGCGCAGGCGGATGGAGCTGTAGGTCGTGCTGCGCTGCGCCGGGATGCGGCCCAGCTCGCAGATGCGCTCGTCCAATTGATCCGGACTTAAGTACTGGCCCGAGGTCGCGCCCGCCAGCCGCGAAATGTTTTCTTCCATCAGCGTGCCGCCATAGTCATTGGCCCCCGCCTTCATGCATAACTGCGCCACCGGACGGCTCAGCTTCACCCACGACACCTGAATATTGGAAATTGCTCCCGCGAGCATAATCCGCGCCAGCGCATGGATCTTGAGGTGTTCTTCCAATGTGGGCCCGGGACGGGCATGGCCTTCGTGATAAAGCCGCGTGTTCTGATGCACAAAGCCTAGCGGAACAAATTCCGTGAAGCCCCCGGTGTCAGCCTGAATGCGCCGGAAGAGCAGCAACTGATTCACCCAGTGCTGTGGCTTCTCCACGTGCCCGTACATCAGTGTCGAGGTGGTGCGAATGCCGCAGCGGTGCGCGGAACGGATAATCTCGTCCCAGAGAGCGGTATTGAGCTTATAGCGCGAGATCACCGCCCGCACCTCATCGTCGAGAATCTCGGCTGCGGTTCCGGGCAGCGTGCCCAGTCCATTCTCCTTCAGCATGGTGAGATAGTCGGCGATCGACATCCCCGTGAGTTCTACCCCATAAGCAACTTCCATGGGAGAAAAGGCATGGATGTGCATTTCCGGCACCGCCCTCTTCACCGCGCGCAGGATGTCGCGGTAGAAAGAAGGAGGAAGATCGCGGGGCAAGCCGCCCTGTATGCAGACTTCAGTAGCCCCTAGCTGCCATGCCTCGCGCGCTTTTTCCGCAACCCGGTCGAGGGAATCGAAATTGGCATCGGGATCGAGCGGCCCACGGCTGAACGCGCAAAACTTGCACCCGACGAAACAGATATTGGTGAAATTGATGTTGCGATTCACGACGTAGGTAACGATGTCGCCCACAACTTGCCGCCGAAGCTGATCCGCGGCTGCGATTAACCCGAGCAGATCCTCGCCTTCCGCCATTGCCAGGCGTAGACATTCTTCGTTGCTGAGGCAGCCGCCATCTTCGGTAGCAAGGACCCGCTCCAATGCTTCCCGAACGGACGGAGAAACGCGGTATGCAATTTCATCCCAGCTGTGATCAATGAAGCTGGCGAATCGGCCGAAATCCAGGCTTTCCATATCTCCTCAGCGAAACAGATCCCGCTTAGCAGGACGGATCAGATCGCGCCCACTTCCCCGTCCCCGCTGGTAAGGATATCCGCGAATGATACACGCTGGGGCACGCGACAGCTTTCCACAAGCCAGACCCGCCATACAGGCGAGTTCGTCGGCGATGGCATCCACCGTAACACGTAAGCGATAACCGTGCGCGTCACGCTGCCCGCGGTAATCGCGAAGCGGCTTCATTCCCGCCACACCGATGGCAACTTCGGTCAGACCCTCCCGCCATGGCCGCCCGAAGCTGTCGGTTAGGATGACCGGGACCGAAAAACCGACGCGGCTTTTTATTCGCCGATGAATCTGGCGTGCCGAACCATCGGGATCTCGCGGAAGCAGGACCGCGCTTTGTCCGCCATCGACGTTAGAAGCATCCACACCGGCATTCGCGCAGACAAAGCCGTGGCGGGTTTCGGCGATCGTAATGCCATTGCGGCGTCGAACGATTCGCCGACTCTCATTTAAACCCAACTGCACCACGCGCGCATCCAGCTTGAACTTCTTGGCCCAGCGCTGTGTCGCGGGACTGGGCTTCACGCTGCTCAGCGGGATGATCTGGCCTTCCGCCTTGGAGACGACTTTATGGGTGATGATCAGAATGTCGCCCGGCTGGAGCTTTTGACGCTTCTTTCGCGTTGCCTGTAGCACCAGTTCAGATATATCCACACCGGGACGCACTTCACCGACGCCCTCGAGTGGGATGGCGCGGATTTCAGGCATGTGCCGGACGAGCTTGCCATGCCTGCTGCAGGCGCTCCGACAGATTCCAGGCTGCAAGCAGCCGCTGGGTCCGAGTCCTGATGGGAGCGGTAATTAGCTGCGCCAGATCGTCCGCACGATCGATATCCAGTGCGATGCCTGGGAGCTCCAGCACCACTACTGGTTTACCGCTGGCTTGCGCCGAAGCAAGATGGGGTTGAAAGCTGTCGTTGCCGAACCGCAGAGGGAAAAGATTTAGGGGACTCTTCACGATCGCATTCGTGCCACGGCGGTCGGCAGCCGGCACCAGCACGCTTCCCTCCTGCGGTGCTCGCGCCAGCACAGTATCAACTTCGGCTGCCGTCATCAGGGGGATGTCAGCAGGAACCACCATCACGAATTTCACTCCCTGGGATTCACAAACCGCGCTGGCCATGGCGATGGCGTCGGTCTCGCTGCGATTTTCGCGTTCCTCGATGATCGAGAAACCGTGGGCTTCGGCCACTCTGCGCGCATGCGAATCACCAGTCACCACCGACACCTCAGGCCTGCTCTGGCATTGCGCTAAAGTCGCCAGTACATCCTCGAACATCGCCTTCGCGAGCGCGGTGCGTTCCCTAGCCTCCAGCACCGGGGACAGCCGCTGCTTGGCATTTGCGAAATTCTTCACCGGAACCAGGATCATGCGGTTAACCAGCTCGTGGAATAGAAACACGCTCGCGAAGCGGAGCGATCACTTCAAGCGCGAATCGCGCCAGCGCAGCTTTATCTTCGTCCGAGCGCATGATGGTTTGCGTGAACCGAACCGGAACGGCAGAAATCTCAGCCTGCACTGAAACGCGATCCATTTGGTCAGCAATCAGCACAGCAAGAAAGTCGTTGTAGATTTCCGCAATCCCTGCAACCGAAACGGAAAAACCCTTAAGTCTCATCATCTCGCCCGCCGGACCGCTGACCGCTGCTCCTCCGACAATCGGGCTGATCGCAGCTACCGGAGCACGAGTCTCTCGCAAGGCCGCGCGAATTCCTGGCACTGCGAGGATAGGGCCGATGCTGGTGATCGGATTACTCGGCGCAATAAAAACCGCATCGGCCTCGCGGATCGCCGCGATCACCCCGGGAGCAGGTTTCGCGCCCTCTGCCCCTGCAAAGCGAACCCCACGCACTGGAACCCGGTAGCGCTCACGCACGAAATATTCCTGAAAGCTGAGTTCGCCACTGTCAGTCAACACACGCGTCTCCACCGGATCATCGGTCATGGGCAGCACAATTGATCGCACGCCCATCGTTGACGCCAATTCAGCCGTAGCTTGGCTAAGCGTTTTGCCGTCCGCAAGCAGCTGTGTTCGGCGAAGATGAGTTGCCAGGTCGCAATCTCCCAGCTGAAACCACCCAGGCACGCCCAACTCGCGCATCCGTTCGAGGCAACGGAAGGAATCTCCTTCGAATCCCCAGCCTCGCTCTTTACTCAGAACACCCGCCAACGCGTAGGTGATCGAATCAACGTCGGGCGAGACATGCAGGCCCCACCAGCGCAGGTCATCGCCGGTGTTGACTATGACTGTCAGATCTTCGGCGCGCACGACCTGCTTGAGCCCGGCCACAAACTTCGCGCCGCCGGTTCCACCGCTGAGGACGACAATCATGCCGGTACTCCAGCTGCGGGTCGCGAATCCCCCTCGGGGACGGACGGTTCCACATAACGCGGAGCAGCGTAGCCGTGGGGGTCTGCCGCGCTGCGCAACCGCTCCGCCCCCAGCCCGCCGCCCCGTTGCGCAGCCGCGACAAATTCCGGGTACACCGGTAGCCGCTGCTCAAGAACGAACCCAGCATCTGCCGTCTGGCGCTCCAGTTCTCTTAGGTGCGGCCAGGGAGCCTCGGGATTAATGAAATCAGGCGTCAGCGGCGAGATTCCGCCCCAATCGTTAATGCCCGCGCCGAGAAGGTTCTCGTAATTCGGCGCGGAGAGATTCGGCGGCGCCTGCACGTTCATATCCCCCAAAATCAATCGCGCTGTGGCGACGGTGCGCAGCATATCCGTTAGGCTCGGCTCCGGCCGGCGTTGCATGGGGATGCCAGGCTTCACGCGAAAGTTCTGAATGATAACTTCCTGGATGTGCCCGTAGCGATCATGCATCTCCCGCAAGCGGAACAGCGAATCGACTCGGTCTTCCAGGGTTTCCCCAATACCGATCAGAATTCCCGTAGTGAAAGGAATTCCCTGCTCTCCCGCCTCTTCAATAACTTTCGTCCGCCGCGATGGCACTTTGTCGGGAGCGCCATCATGTGCGGCGCCGGACTTCATCAAAGCCCCGCTGGTAGTCTCCAGCATGAGCCCCAGGCTTGGAGAAACTGCTCGTAGCCGCGCCAGCCATTCTGCGCTCATGAGCCCCGGGTTCGCATGTGGGATCAGCTGCGTCTCGCGGAGCACCAGTTCGCACATCGCTTCCAAGTAATGCAGGGTGGACTTGTAACCGAGATGCCGCAGAGTCTCGCGCATCTCAGGAAACGTCAATTCCGGCTTGTCGCCGAGACTGAACAACGCTTCCGTGCAGCCGAGCTTTTCCCCTTCATGAGCTACCTGGAGAACTTCCTCCGGAGTCATCGTATGAGCGCCAGCCTGGCCGGGATCGCGCCGAAAAATGCAGTATCCGCAGTAATCGCGGCACAAATTGGTCAGGGGAAGGAAGACCTTGCGGGAGTAGGTGACAACCTCGGACTTGAACTTCCGGCGAAGGGCTACGGCGGTTGTCAAAAGAGCAGGCAACTCGTCGGGCCTGCACTCCAACAGCCTCAACGCGGCTGCTTTCGAGGGTGGAGCACCCGCCACGACCTCAGCCAGCAGGTCCTGAACGGATGGGCCACCATTATCCCAGGCAGAGACCGGATTCTCTCGTCGTATTCGGACCGATTGCGAGCAATGGCTCATGCCGCCATCTCACCCCAACAAAGGTCGGCATCCAGATTACATCAAAATCGTGATTGTCATCCGGGCGCTTCTTTGACTTGCCCATCATCATCCAACATACTTGACTGCGATGGACCTCTACGAGCAGCTCGTCGAGCTTCGCCGCCAGGGACGCCGCGGCGCTCTGGCCACCATTATCAATGTGCGCGGATCGATCCCGTCGTTCAACACCGCAAAAATGCTGGTGCGCGATGACGGCTCCATCGTGGGCACCATCGGCGGCGGCTGCGTGGAGGCTGAGGTGTGGCAAGCCGCGCGCGAGGTCATGGAGCAAGAAAAGCCGCGCACGCTTACCTTCAATCTCAATCAGAATCCCCGTTACGACACCGGCCTGGTCTGCGGGGGCACACTTGAAGTGTATGTCGAGCCGGTGATGCCGATCTCTCATGTCTATGTGTTTGGCGCGGGCCATGTGGCGGCCAGCGTCTACAAAATGGCACGGCTCGCCGGATTCGATGTCAGCGTCGTCGACGATCGCGAGGCTTACGCCAATCGTGAGCGTTTTCCCGACGCGCGCGAAATCATTGCGGAAGATTTCGAACAGGCCATGGCGCGGATTACGCCCAACGAATCGACCTATCTCGTAATCGTCACCCGCGGGCATCGCGACGATATGCGGGTTCTGCGCTGGGCCATCGGCACCTCGGCTCACTACATCGGAATGATTGGCTCCAAGCGCAAAGTGCTTTCCATCTACAAGGAACTCGAGAAGGAAGGGTTCACCCCAGAACAGTTCCAACGCGTGATGGCCCCCATTGGGCTGGAGATCGGGGCGGTAACTCCGGAAGAAATCGCCATCTCAATCGTAGCTGAGATAATTGCGGCTAAACGCAATGCCGAGGGAACGCTCGCCCACAAGCGCTATTCACGATCTCGCGCCGCTTTGGAAGAGACCTCGCAGGCGGATCACAAAGGATCTGCGAGTTCCAGCACCGGGGAATAACTCCGTCCGATCCCCCGCCTGACTTTCCGAAGGGTGGAGCAGGGCTTCAGCCCTGCATTTATGCGGCAGCGAGGATTCCGGCTTCAGCCGCTGAGGGACATTCTGTGTGCACGTGCTTCCCGCCTACTCGTAGCGCAAGGCTTCGATCGGATCCAGATTGGAAGCTTTGATGGCCGGCAACATTCCGCTGATCAATCCCACCAGGGCAAGAATTATCGTTGCGATCACCAGCGTGCTGCTGTTAATGATGAGGCGGATATCGCCTGCCTCGGCGTTCTTCGCCAGGGCGCTATAAAGCGTGATCCTGCCGATGCCAAACGAAACGCCGTAGGAAAGGATCACCCCTAACACCCCTCCAGCGAAGGTGATGATCAAAGCCTCCGCCAGAAATTGAAACAGAATGTGGCCGCGGCGTGCGCCCAGCGCTTTTTCGACTCCAATTTCGGTTGTGCGCTGAGTCACCGAAACCAGCATGATATTCATCAGGCCGATGCCACCGATTCCCAGAGTGATCGTACCAATAAATGCCAGCAGGATCTTCAAACCCATCGTGATGATGTGGAATTGCGTCACTTGCTTCATGGCGTTGAAAGCCATCACCGCGCGCCGGTCATCGGCGCGGAAGCCGTGATAAAAGGAGAGGGTTTCGCGCACCGCGCGTTCCACGTTCTCATAGTCCATCACCTCATAGTCCAGCCAGATTCCGTCGAGATAACGGATATCCTTCAGGTCGCTGAACGTGGTGAAGGGGACATAAAGCTTGCGGTTGACGTCGTCGTTTCCCTCCTGCATTTTCGGCGCCGCAATGCCAACGATCTGATAACTGATGCCGTCGATACGAATTTTCTCGCCCAGGGCATATCGACCGGAGAACAGCTTAGTCTTGGCCTCTGAACCAATCACCACCACCCGGGCGCGATTCGAAATGTCTTCGTCATTGATCTGCCGCCCCTCGTCCACCGGGAGGTTCAGAATGCGATGCAATGAGGGATAGATTCCCTGCACCTCGAACTGGAATGAACGGGTGTCGTTCTGCACCGTGCAGGTCTTGAACATGATGGGAGAAATGTGCTTTACGACCGGAACGTTGTTCTGAATACGATCGACATCGTCGAGCGTCAGACGCACCTGCACCCCTGCCTTGGACCCTCCGGCCTGCAGCGAGGTTCGGCCGGGGAAGAAGCCGACGATCTTTGCGCCCCAGTTGCTGAAGATACTGTCGATGGCTCGCCCGAAGCCATCCCCGTAGGCCAGCAGCAGAACCACCGTGGCGATCCCCCAGGCCATGCCCAGCATGGTAAGAGCGGTGCGACGAGCGTTGAAGCGCATCGCAGCGTAGGCTTGGCCGAGCAGATCTTTGATCACGTCAATCCTTCCTGAGAGCTTCCACCGGCTCCAGCAGCGCTGCCTTGCGCGCCGGATAGAGGCCGGCAACAATGCCGGCCAGAGAAAGCGACGTCACGGCAAGCATGGCCGACGAAGCCACCAGTTTGGGGGTGTCGAAACCTTCGGGCGCGGGTAACAATCCCAGCGCGCCCATAATTCCTGCCGCGGCACCAATACCGATGCCGCCACTCAGCAACGTCAGAAAAGCTCCTTCCAGAAAGAACTGGGTCAGGATCACGCGATTGGTAGCGCCCAAAGCCTTGCGCAATCCGATCTCTTTGGTGCGCTCGCTGACCGAGACCAGCATGATGTTGATGATTCCGATCGCGCCCAGCGCCAGCGTCACCAGGCCGACACCCCCGAGAAACATGTTCATGGCGTCGAAGATCTTGCCCACCATCTGCTCCATCATGATGGTGTCCCAGTCCTCGAAGGCCTGCTCGTCACGCCAGTCGAACCCATGCTGGCGAGCGATGATTTTGCGCACCTCCATCTTCGCCAACTCGTGCTCATCCCGGGTGCGTGGTCGAAAATTGATGAATGAAACCGAGTTCTCCTTGTTCTCTCCCTTCAGCGGAAAATACTGGTGCATGGTGTGGTAGGGAACGAACACTCGGAAGTTTGTGGTGTTGTTTTCATTTTTTCCGACACTACTCAGCACGCCCACAACCTGAAAACGGATTCCATTCAGCAGAATGGTACTGCCCACAGCCGGACGGCCAGGAAAAAGATTGCGATTCATTTCATCCCCGATGACCGCAACCGTGTTCTTCTGCTGATCGTCGAGCTCGTTCAACCACCGTCCCGTATCCATCGGCAGATAACGAATATCGGCAAAGTTCGGTGTGGTTCCAGTGACCTGCCCGTTGGTGTTGTTGAAATCGCTTACCACCCGAATATCCGACCGCATCAGGACGGGAGCTACATCCCGGATGTATTTGGCCTCGTTGCGGATGGCCACGTAGTCATCGAACGTCAACATGTAAGGCCTCATCCCGGTGTGACTGCCGGGCGCTGCCGGGACCCTGCCGGGGAAAATGAACATGATGTTCTGGCCCATGGTCGAGAGCTGCTTGCGTTGTCCGGCGCGAAAACCCTCTCCTAAGCCGACCAGCAGCAGCAGCGATCCAACTCCCCAGGCAATCCCGAACATCGTCAAAAAAGAGCGCATTTTGTGCGCCCATAGCGTGCGCAGGGTCTGCCCGAAGATGTCCACCAGCATTCGCATTGCTAACTAGTTACGGATTTTGAACGAAATTTGTTCTGTGAGTCGCTGCCTCTATTCTAGAAGACGCCTGAGCACATAATTCTTAAACAACCACTTATTCCGCGTTTCAATACTCTTGGATCGATTTCGGGAACGGCCTCCCCGCAAACCAGCGAAGCCCACGCCTCGGCGGAAAGGCGTTGCAATAGCCTGTTCTTCCCAATGCTGCCAATTAACGGTGGGAATTCTCCTCCAAATCCCTGCGGACGTGCCCCCACGGACATGACCCCCGCCGCTTAGGTAATCTGGCCCAATTCTTCAACCACTGGCACTTTAGCAGGGTACCTCCCCCGAGCACTTTTCCGCTGGAGGGTACATGTCTTTTCGTTTGTGCAAACTGAGTCAACTTTTGTTGTTTGTTTTGCTTGCAGTTGCCGTGGTAACTGCCGGGCAAAACCCCGAGCCCAGGATTCTGGGTCCGGATGGTGGTGACGTCCGCCGGCTGGCGTATGTTCCCGAAAACCCTAACCGCATCTTTCTCAGCACCAGTTCCGGACGCCTCTACGTATCCGAAGACGGTGGGCACAACTGGTCTCACTTCGCCCATCTGGGCAGCGGCTTCGACTACGTTTTGGACAGCATCGTGATCAGCCCTGCCGATTCCCGCATCATGTACGTGGCGGGCTGGAGCATCGAGCGCAACAGCGGAGAATTGTTCCGCACCAAGGATGGCGGCAAGACCTGGACCTCGCTGCCCGGAATGCAGGGCAAGTCCATCCGGTCGCTGACCATCTCCGAATCGGACCCCAACACGCTGGTGGCGGGAACCCTGGAAAACGTTTTCCGCAGCGATAATGGCGGCGATTCCTGGAAGCGAATTTCACCCGAGAACCATCCCGACATCAAGACCATCCAGTCGGTTGCCATCGACCCCAAGAACCCGGATGTCATTTATGCCGGCACCTGGCACCTGGCTTGGAAGACCAACGATGGCGGAGCCAACTGGCACAAGATTAATCGCGGCATGATCGACGACTCCGACGTGTTCTCGATCGTCGTCGACAAGAAACGGCCCAGCCTGGTTTACGCCAGCGCCTGTTCCGGTATCTACCGCAGCGAGGCCGAGGGTGAACAGTTTCAGAAGATTCAGGGCATTCCTTTCTCCGCGCGCCGCACACGCGTGCTGAAACAGGATCCCAGTGATCCTTCGATCGTCTATGCCGGCACTACCGAAGGTCTCTACAAGACCGTAGATGCCGGCCGCTCCTGGAAGCGGGTCTCTTCTTCCGCCAACCTGGTGATCAACGACGTGCTGGTCAGCCCGACGGATTCGAAAATCGTTCTGCTGGCGACGGACCGCTTGGGCGTGCTCTACAGCACCAATGGAGGCGCCACCTTCACCCCGGCGAATCACGGCTTCACCCATCGCCAGGTGAATTCGATTCTGGTGGATAACCACAATCCCAGCGTCATCTACGCCGGCCTGCTGAACGGCCAGGATTCCGGTGGCATCTTCGTTTCACGGGATGAGGGTGCGCACTGGGCGCAGATGAGCGCCGGCCTGGGCGGCCACGATGTGTTCGTCGTACGTCAGGACAGCAAAGGCAACCTGTTCGCCGCGACCAACGGCGGCTTGTTCCACTTCAGCGAAAAGAGCCACATCTGGATGAAGGTGCCGCTGGTGCATGGCAACCTGCATGTCCCGGATGTCTCGCTTGAGGGCAACCACTGGTTCGCGGCGACCTCACTGGGTCTCTTCCGCAGCCAGAACTCTGGAGCCACCTGGATGCTGCAGACCGGTGTGCCGCACGAGGATTTCATTGCGGTTCACCGCAGCGGCGAGAGGATCGCGGCCATCACCCACACCAAGCTGTTCGTCTCCGAGGACAACGGAACGAAATGGCAGCAGGCGCGCATTCCGTTGGTGGCGTTTGTCAGCGGCATGACCATGGATGCCAAGGGCGCCATCTGGCTCAACAGCCCGCAAGGTGTGTACCGCCAAGAAGCTGGGCATGACTGGGCCTTGGTGCCATCAACCCCTGATGGGAAGATTGCCTCATTGGTTTTCGATTCTCATGCCAACAGTGTGCTGGCGATAACCAACACGGCTCATGCAGTGTACGCCTCTGCCGATGGAACCAAGTGGCAGAAAGTCCAGCAGATCGGCTTGCCGATTCGCACTGTAACCCTGTCCAACGGCCACTTGCTGGCGGCAACCTCGTTTGACGGCGTTGTTTCTGTGAACGTCGCCGACAAGTACCAGGGTTCCAGCCCGGTGCAGTCGGGCGGCGGAAATTAGCTGGTGCTGGAAATCAGAGACCGGCGGTCTCCGCCGGTCTCGCTCCACCCTCAGCCTTCGATGAGGAACAGGTCGTAGCAATGGCAACCGAAGTGGTAGGAGCGCATACGGGTTTTACCAACACACGTCGTTGGCCGCGTTACAAACTCAATGTGCCTTTGCGGGTGATCGTACAGACGGATGAGAAAGTGCGTATCGTTGAGGGACGCGGCACAGAACTGAATGAGGGTGGGATGGCAATGTTTGCCGGTGTCGAACTCAAAGATGGCCATGTGGTGGAGGTAGAGTTCACGCCGCCTTATTCCGGACCGGTCCGTGTACGTTGCGAGATTCGCGACCGCAGTGGCTATAACTACGGCGTGGAGTTTCTGCGGGAAAATCCAGACGATTGCATGAAAGTCGAGCAGATTCGCGCCGCCCTGCAAGGTTTTGGCTCCGCCATCGTGTGATCACCAGGTGGTCCACACGTTGATCACCTCTTGCTACTTCAAACTTCACACTTCGTACTTCGTACTGCAGCTCAGGCACCCTTCTTCCGCTCCAAACGCACCCGCTCCAGATATCGCCCGCTCTTCACATCCACTCGCACCAGCTCACCGCGCGCGATGAACAGCGGAACGTGAATCTGCACTCCATTCTCCAGCCTCGCCTCCTTCCAGGTATTGTCCTGGCCGGTGTGAACAGGGTCGGCAGTATCCGCAATACGGATTTCCACCACCTCGGGTAAAACCACGCGAATCGGACGTCCCTCGAAGAACTCCACAGGGACGGTCGTGCCGGCCTGCAGAAAGCTCTGCGCCTCGCCCAGCGCACGCCGCGGAACCTCCACCTGCTCGAACGATTGGGGATGCATGAAGATGCAGTTCTCGTCGTCGCTGTACAGGAACTCCATATTCTGGCGATCAACTTCGAGTTCTTCCAAACGCTCCTCGGGACGAAAGTGAGAATCCCAAAAGCGCCCGCTGATCAGGTTGCGCAACTTCGTCTTAACTACTCCGCCCAGTTGGCCACCGCCGGCCTTGGCCGCGCTTTCCAGCACTTCGTAGATCTGTCCTTCGATGCGCACTGCCATGCCCGGCCGAAGTTGCGATGCCGTGATCATACGGGCCTCCTCAGATGGATAAATTTTAGGAGGGCGCCACTACCAGGTTGTTCTTGACGGAGAAAACCCCGGAAACGCCGTTAGCACGGATTCCGGCAGTGTTTTTGTCCGCCTGGTTGTCCACCACCCCTTCCAGGCTGACGTGGCCATTCTTGACGATGATACGGATGGGCTTGATGGTCCCCATATCGTATTTCTGCAAGGACGGGTAGAAGTAGATAGCGCGAAACAGCTGGCGGCGTAACCTGTCATCGTTCGGCGATGTGGGCAGAACCTCAATCTGGTTATCAACGTTCTCCACCCCTTCTATCCCCTTTACTACCTTTTCCGCGTCGCTTTTGAGCGTAGGGCGGCTCACCTGCCCATAGAGCGTCACGTTGTAACCTTGAACTTTGTAAGCGATGTTATCGAAGACACCGAAATACGGCAGCATCAGGATCTCGTGTCGGACCTCTTTCGTAATGCGCGCCTCTGCCTTCGGCGAAACGTCGCGTTGTTGTGCCAGAGCAGGAAGAATAATCACCAGCAGCGCCGCGGCGATAAGCAGTCTGTATCGCATCTTCCGTCGTCCTCCGTTACTTGAGATAGCGAAATGTCGCTGGGAAACACCGTGCACCGCTCCCAGGGCTGTGCGGCGCGAGCTTCCCCACCCCAGGCGGGCAGAAAGTATACTGCTCCACCTCAGCGGCGGTGAAGTTTTGGAATTTGGAAGCGCAGATTTGCCTGGAAGCACTACAATCATTCACGCGCGCTAAGATCGTCACCTGGTCTCCTCGTCATCCTGCCTGCCGGAGGCTGCATATGGTGGAACTTAAGACACTGATTTCCGCCTGGCTGGCGCCACTCTTCGTGCTCGTTGTTGTGGCAGCTTTTGTCTTAGCGGCTCTTGCGATCTTTCTTGGCCCCGCGCAGTGAGATTGCGCACGCCCATTTTCACCTGTCATCCTGAGCTAGGACGGGGCACACCGGCCCCAGTCCGAGTCGAAGCACCTCGCGTTTTGCTTTCTACCCGAGAACTGCCAACCGGAGCAGTGTTCCCCGCTTGCTTCATTGCTGTGCTCCGCCGGTTCTCAGCTGGTCTCCCGGTCTCGGCATCGCTCCTGCTTCCCGCTCTTCCATCTTTTCCAGGAGCGGCCTCAGTTCCAGATTGCGAATCAGGCGGTGGAGATAGTTGGGATGCAGGCCTAGCAGCCGCGCAGCTTCTGTGAAGTTACCTCCAGCCTTGTCTACCGCTTTAAGGATCAAATCCTTCTTCAGCCGGGTGACGGATTCGTGATAACCAAGGCCGCAAGGAGTGCCGCTGGTAGCCGGAGCATTCTCCAGCAACTCCTCCGGAAGGTCTTCCGCCAGGATCATCGGTGTGGAGCCGAGCACGACGGCGCGCTCGATCACGTTTTGCAACTCCCGCACATTCCCCGGCCAGGAATACCGCGCCAGCGCTTCTATTGCCTCACGTGAAATTCCCTGTACCTGACGCTTGCATCTCTCGGCATACAACTTGCGGAAGTGATCCGCCAACAGCGGCAGGTCTTCCTGGCGCTGCCTCAAAGCCGGCATGTTGATGGTGATCACCTTGATGCGATAGAAGAGATCTTGCCGAAACTTCCCCGCAGCCACAGCGACGGCGAGATCGCAATTGCTGGCAGCGATCAGGCGTACATTAACCTTGATGGGCTTGGTTCCTCCGACTCTTGTGAGTTCGCGCTCCTGCAACACCCGCAACAGCTTGGCCTGAAGACCGAGGGCCATCTCGGAAATTTCATCCAGAAACACCGTGCCGTCGTGAGCGGCCTCCATCAATCCTTTCTTTTGCGCGACTGCCCCGGTGAAAGCGCCCTTCTCATATCCAAATAATTCGCTCTCCAGCAATGTCTCAGTCAATGCGGCGCAGTTGATGGCCACAAAGGGCTCATCCGCGCGCGGGCTGTTGCGATGGATGGCGCGGGCCGCCAGCTCTTTTCCGGTCCCACTCTCGCCGGAAATCAGCACCGATGAGTCAGTGCCGGCGACCTTTGAGATCGCGCGATACACCTCCTGCATGCGCGGGCTGTCCCCGATCATGTTGTGCTCGAGATCCGCCAATTCCCGCAATTGCTGATTTTCAGTTTCCAGAGTTTCGATTCGCCGCAGACTCTCGATCGCTAAAGCGGCCACGCCCGCTATCGCGCTCAGCAGCTCCAGGTGACCGTCATCGAAGCCGGCGGCCGGATGGGAGGAGTCCAGATAGATCAGCCCCATCACCCGCTCCCCAACCATGAGCGGAACGCACATGACTGAAACCACTTGCCTTTCCGCGAGGCTGGTGACCTTCGAATATTCGCCGTTCAGAATCTTGTTGGCGAGCACCGGGGCATGATTTCGGATCACCTGCTGCGCGATCGTGCGGCTGACATGGACCGGTTCAGCAGGTCCCAGCATTTTGTTCCAGGCTACGACAGACTCGTACTCGCCTTCTATGCCGGAAAGCAGCAAGATCGCGCCCCGGTCCGCCGGTACCAGGTCGAAAATCATTCCCAGCAGTTGCCACTCGAGAGATTCAAGATCGCGGATGGCATTGATGCGGCTCGCGATTTTGACCAGAGCGCCTAATTCACGCGATGTACGGACCGCAGCTATCGTGCTCGGTTGCAATGCAGACGTCTCGTCCATCTCAACTTCCGCGCTGGGCACGCGGAGCTTGGGACCAAACTCCTCCGGCAGGCTGTGCGTAGAGTCCACTTCCCCTATGGCAGCGACAAACACACAAGGCCCGACTGAGATCTGATCGCCATTCTGCAAAATGCAACGTTGAGTCCGCGCCCCATTCACCAGAGTCCCGTTATGGCTGTTGAGATCGAGAAGAACGAAATCCTGGTTATCGCGCTGTATCTTGCAATGCCGGCGGGATATCTGAGGATCGGCAATAGCAATGGTGTTTTCCGCGTCGCGCCCCAGACTGGCTTCAGTATCGACTGTGAATGTCTGGTTCCACACCGGTCCGGCAATCCCGATTAATTTGGCCTGCAACGGCATAGCGGCACTACCTTTAGCACACTCATGATCGCCTGTATATGGTACCGGGAACCAGCCACGCGGGCGCAATCAGTTCTATCAGACCGGCCCCTCCCTATCTTCTCAGATAGTGCACTATCCGTTTCGCGAGCCTTTTCAGGCTTGAATGCCGAGCCAATCCGCGCGTCAAAAATTGGTCTCCCACTCCTTAAGACATTCTGTTGATTGATCTTCGCCTTTCCCCCAAACGCCGGCGCGCAGGCGTTCAGGGTTTGGCTACCCACCTGCTCTATCTCAGGGCGTTCAGGGTAGAAGGCCCTGGGCCGGATCGAGAGCGACGGAAGACGGGAATGAGCTTCCTCCGCTGCTACGACGGCCACCGAAAGGATGAGGAGGAGTTATGAAAAAGCACACTCTGCTGACGCTGCTGGCCTGTGGCCTGGTGACCCTGTTGAGTGTTTCGACCGGGTTTGCGCAGATCACTCACTCTGCCAAGGCCAATATCCCGTTCGATTTCACCGTTGGTGACAAGAACCTGTCGGCTGGTCCTTACGTGGTAAGCGCGCCGTCGCAGGGTATCCTGTGGGTTGCCAACACTCAAGAAAATGACCGCGCCGGAATCACCACCCATGCCCTCTACGATGACGCTACTGGGCAATCGAAGCTGGTGTTCCACAAGGTTGGCGAGCGCTATTTCCTGTCCCAGGTCTGGATGGACAATGGCGGAACCCAGCTCCCCATGAGCCGCGAGGAAAAGGGACTGCTGGCGAAGAATGGCAAAGGCTCGAGCTATGCAGTGATGACGGTGGCCCTGTCTGCGATCCGGTAACCGGACCCAACCCAGACGCACCGGACATCAAAGACCCGAACCTAGCGTTCGGGTCTTTTCTTTTTTCTTCAAAATCTTTCCCTTCAAAGGCTGCCGATGTGAACGCCTTTTCACGTTCAGCGTAGGGCGACATGAAACTATCCTTCCCCCGGACTGGAGTTACTGCCTTCGGTCCCCGCGGAGTGGTTGCACTTTGACCTTGACGTTGTATTTTCCGTTCGCCTCCACCCGGATGCTCTCTCCCTGGTCCAGGTAAGGACGAACCACATCAAGCTTGGTCCATTCCAGATCCCAACCGTTCTCAATCGCCAATACGGTGTACTTGCCCGGGACAACCGAGCCCAGGGTAAAGGTGCCGTCGCTGTCGCTCTGATCGCGGCGAAAAAGCGGGCCATGATTCTCCGGATCGTGGGGAATCAGCACCACCATGACGCCTCCCTGCGGCTTATCGTCACGCATAACGACGCCATCGATGCGGCCCACGCCCTTTGATAACACCAATGCCAGTTGGACATTCTCCGAGCTGCCAATCTCGATGGCCCTGCCCCGCACCTTGGCGCCAGTTGCAGTCAAGCTCTTCAAGAACCATCCCTGAGGGTTGGGAAGGAAAATCTCATATACCCCCGGCGGCAAGGGTTGAAATTCCACTTGTCCGTTTGGCGAAATCGGGCTGCCAAACCGTCCCTGCGTCAGCTTGGGATTTGTCAGGCCAACAACTAACTGTGGCGGTGAATCACCTTCAAAAGACACCGTCCCGCTGACGCTCACCGATGGCGAACTCTCCGCCGCATCCACTTCAGCATTGCTTGAGATATCGACCTCGCGCTGGCGCACAGTGGGCGGAGCATTCGGATTGAAAGACTGCAGCGACATCACGAAGTGCCCAGGAGGAATGCCGGAAATCTCAGTCTCGCCATTTCCCAGTCCTCTCGTTCCGTTCGTCATCACCTGAACTTCGAACCCATCAAAGAGAATCTGTTTGAGGCCGGGCGAAACAGGCTGCGAAGGATCAGAGGCGCTTTGGTGTACTCGCAGAGAAAGGCCCGGCACTGGCGTGAGAGCTATATCTGCTGATACCCGTGCTCCGGGGCTGAGGACGATTGGCGTCGCCGCCGAGGAATCGGTCGTGTTGTTGTAGTACGTGATGGGATAGGCAACGTTGAGACTGGAGTTCGGGTCAGGCTCTTCACCCCCACTTGTTTGTATCGCCCCGGTAGCGTCCCGCCAACGCCTGATCCCTCGCTGTGGGATAAATTGCGCATACCAGGGACGACCCGAAACCGCGATAAAGAACTTTCCCGGCGTGAGATGGCCGAAATGGTAATAGCCTCGGTCGTCCGTGTTGTTCTGCATGGAGATGTGCGTGCTCTGATGTCCATTCTCTGATCCGGAGTGAAACAGCATCACCTGAGCGTTGCGCACCGGGTCACCATGTTCATCCGTCACGACACCTGAAATTGAACCATCGGGGCGCAGGCGAAAGATCAAGCCTGTCGATTCAAGGTCAGGCCCAACCGCGATTGCCGTCGAAAATGCGCCTTCATGTTCTTCATAAAATTGACGCCGGAATCCTCGCCGTTCCGCCATCAGCGAATACTTGCCCGGCGCCAGATTCTCAAACAGGAATCCTCCATCTCTCCCGCTGAGCACGCTCTGGGAAACATTGGGAGACGAAGCCGGCGCGATTGTTACTTCTGTCTGCCCCAGCGGATCGCCACCTATCGCGTTCACGACTCTGCCGCCGATCTGAAATGACTGGCGCGCCGGAACCGGCTTCTGCTGGCCCGCGCAGATTCCGACGGCAAAAACGACCAGAGAGACGGCACAACCGAACCGCTTCACGGCTCACCTCGGTGGATCAGTTCCAGGTGGACACTGGCGCGGTCGTTCGCCTGCAGCGTGATCCGCGCAGATTTCGGAAAATACTCGCGCATGACGTCCGCGTTCATGTACTCCAGTCCGCTGATGTCATCGAACGCGAAGACGCGGTAATCACCCGGCGCAAGTCCGCCAAATCGGCCAACATCACCCATTCGGGCGTTACGGAGCTGCGGAGGAGCTAAACGACGGTCGGGAACGATCAGCACCGTCCCCTGGGTTTCTGATTCGTCAGACTGCAGACTCACATCCAGTGATGCGGCATCGTCGCGCACGACGACCTCCAGCGGCTGCGATGCCCCCGGATAAATCACCAAATCTTCATGCGCGAGATCGGTTCCTCCAAACTGCGCCGAGGCCACATACCAGGGACCATTGGGCGTGATTTCCACCCGGTATTTCCCCGGCTCAGCATCCGCCAAGACAAACGGGGAGGTTTCCGGAGGACCATTAAAACGCGCGAACACGTCGGAATTCCGGCGGTCCAGAGACAAGAGCCGGACCGACACCAGCTGAGCTTGTCTCAACTTGGCCGAAACCCCCTCCGGACGCTCCTGGGAGTTAGTGAATTCCTGCCGCACTACAACCGGAATCATCGGGGCAGGCTGAAGCACCAGGTGGACATTACTGACGTCTCCTCGGATCTGCAGCGGCAACTCCGCCAGAAGCGACTGCCCAGGGTCGTGAGACCACCGGCCGGAAGGACGCGAGGCGAACGCCCGAAGGATATAACTGCCTGCCGGGACCATGCTGGCTTCGAACGCGCCGCTAGGGGGATCTAAGTTGATGTCCATTGGAACCTCATCTCCCGACGGAGTTTTCAACTGCAGGCTTACTCCCTGCCCCAAATCGTAACCGGAAATTCTTCCTGAGACGCGAAAGGTCCGTTCGATTTGAAGCGACAGGCTGACGTCAGCCCTTGCGCCCGGCTGAATCACAATAGGCGTCGCCGATGCCAGATCCGGAGCGGCCGAATAAAACACCGGCGCGTAACCCTCATCCGACTGGCGAGGCTGTCTTCCCCGCACAACGCGCTTTGGCTGTGGCCGTGCTGAAAGAAAATAAGTTCCCGGCAGAAGGTTAGCTATACGGAACTCGCCATCTTCATTGCTGGTGGTCGCCTGCCCGAACTCCCACTGCCGCCGCCCATTCATGATTTGCTGAAAATGTGGCACCAGCGTCACGCCTTCCACTGGCTCCCCGTCGGTTCCGGTAACAACCCCGGAAACGACCCCCTCGGGGAGCAGCTTGAGAATGACTGGTTGCGTGTCGGGTCCTAACTTTACGGTCTTGTCTTGACGCCACGACCCACCGCTCCGGTCGGCTCGTTCTTGTGCATTGAAAAACCCCGGTTTGCGGGCGTATGGCGTTACCTCGGCTGCCGGAAGCCCCTCAAATCGAAACTCCCCCTCCGGTCCCGTCAACTGCGCTCGATCCATCACCTGCACCAATGCATACGGAACGCCGTCTCCCGTGACGGAGTTAATCACCGTCCCGCTGAGCGTGTAGCTGGCCGCAGGCGGACCGCCCGGGCCCCCCGCCAAATACACTTGCCCGGAAGCACGCGGCAGCATCGCGACGAAAAGAAACAGCATTAGCGCCGTTTTAGTCAGCCCAGAAGGGCGGCTCCGCAGGCTATCCCTCCCTGGCGGTGCAATGCCATTCGAAGCCCTTCCGGCTGGCAAGTGTGGCCTCCAAAAACACGAAGCGAGGGAAAAATGTTGGACAGTTCCTCGATTTTACGAGTGCTGAACACTCATATTGATTGCAAGTTTGTAAAATTCCGCTTTCTGGAACCCGCTGGAGTCATCTTCCAGTTCGTCGCCAGAAACTAGCTCGATATAGCTTTTGACAACTAAGACGCAAAAAGTGTTCCCTGCATGCTCCAGCTTCTTTGGCATTCGGCATCACAGCAGGCACAACTGGCAATCTTTCGGAGGACCGCAATGGATGTTTTCCGCCGCTCTATGACTGGGCATTGGCTGATCATCGCTCTAGCCATTCAATGCTTCTTACCCGCCTGGGCTCAGCAACAGGACTATTCGAAGTCAGTCCCAATTTTCCCCAACGTGCTCAAGCCCTACTCGCCACGGCACGTACCGGAACCCAATTTTGCCAACACGGCGCGCATCGATCAGGTGCTCAAAGACGGCAAGATGATGCTCTCTCTCAACGATGCCATTGCCCTCGCTCTGGAGAATAACCTCGACTTGGTCATCGCCCGTTACAACCTGCCGATCGCCGACACTGATATTCTGCGCGCACACTCCGGCGCCAACGTTCGCGGTGTGAACACCGGGATTGTTTCCGGCACTCCTGGCGGAGGTGTCGGCTCGATCGGCAATGCCGGAGCAACCGGCGGTGGCGCTGGCGGAACTGCCGCCGCTGCCGGCGGCGCAGGCACCGGAACCGCGGGAATCGTGTCCTCCACCCTGGGCGTGGGACCGCCCATCGACTCGTTCGATCCCCTGGTCAGCGCTGCGCTGGGCATCCAACACACAGATACCCCAGAGTCCAACACGGTGTTCACTGGCGTGCCTTCTTTTCAGCAGAATACCGGGTCCGGTAACTTCACCTATACCCAGGGCTTCGCCAGCGGGACACTGTTAACCGTCAATTTCAACAATTCACGCGTCACTACCAACAGCACCCGTACCTTCCTGGTACCGCAGTTGAATTCCAACTTCCTGGTTCAGTTCCGCCAGCACTTGCTGCAGGGTTTCGGCATGGCCCCTAATAAGCGTTTCATCGTGATCGCCCGCAACAACCGCGAAATCTCCGACATCGCTTTTCGTCAGCAGGTGATCTTCACCGTCACCCAGATCGAGAACCTCTACTGGAACCTGGTAAGTGCGTACGAGGACCTGCAAGCCAAAGAGCGCGCTTTGAAGCTGGCAAGTGAACTGGAGACCAACAATCGCCGCCAGGTGAAGGCGGGGACGTTGGCAGCGATTGAGATCGTCAATGCGCAGGCACAGGTAGCGAGCAGCCGGCAGGCGCTGATTGCTTCGCAAACTAATCTGCAGTTGCAGCAACTCCTGATGAAGAACGCCATCACCAGGAACGCGGCGGATCCGGTACTGGCGGCAGCCCCGGTCATCCCTACCGATCGCATGGAACTCCCGCCCAGCGAAGAAGTAGTACCCATTCAGGATCTGATCAACGAAGCCCTCCAGCGGCGGCCGGAACTGGCGCAGTCACGGGTCGATTTGACCAATCGCGCCATCAGTAAGAATTCCGCGCGCAACGCAATGTTTCCCGCCGTGGATTTCGTCGCCAACTATGGGGGCACAGGCCTGGGCGGACTTCAGAATCCCAACTTTATC
Organism: Terriglobales bacterium; assembly: GCA_035624455.1. Lineage (NCBI taxonomy): Bacteria > Pseudomonadati > Acidobacteriota > Terriglobia > Terriglobales > Terriglobales bacterium. Next base: position 2,947 of record DASPRM010000033.1, on the reverse strand, counting down.
TCTGCGACAACTCCGCCGGCATCTGTCTCCAACAGCGGCTTTTGGGACGCAGTCAGCTCGGTCGCGGATCATCCCACCTACTTTGTGGGATTCAATGTCAACATTCCCATTCGCAACCGCGCCGCGCAAGCCGACCAGGTGCGCTCGGAACTGGAATATCGCCAGGCTCAGGCTCGTTTGCAGCAACTGCAGAATGCGATTGGCATTGACGTTCGCAATGCCCAATTCGCTGTGCAACAAAACCGGGCGCAGGTGGAAGCTGCCATCAGCGGACGCGAGTACGCGTACCAGAGTCTGGTGGCGGAAGAAAAGAAGCTGCAGTTCGGCACCAGCACGACCTATAACGTGCTGCAGACCATGACCAATCTGGCTACGGCGGAATCCAATCTGGTCAACGCCATGACTGCTTACGAAGAGTCCAAAGTTCAGCTCGACGTGGTCACTGGACTTACACTGGAGCACCTCGGCATCGATATGGGGGAATCGGAGAGCGGTAAAGTCACGCATCTGCCGCACGTGCCCAACGTTGTACCCTCAGAGAACGCGACCATCAAGCCGATCGCGCCGGCGCCGATGCCCGCTCCCGCACCGCCCCAGGTTCCGCAGACTCAACCCTTGCCGCAGACCTACCCTCCCTTGCAGCCGCCACCGCAGGCTCAGCCTCAGGACCAGCCCAAGCCGCCGGGCCAGTGATCTAGCCGGGAGGTGTGATCCAGGAATGTCAAAGTCGAGCGCACGCTTCACAAGAAATGAACCATGCGAATTATGACTCCCGCGATCACCCCTCCCATAAGCGGTCCTGCAACAGGAATGAGCGCATAGCCCCAATCGGAATCACCTTTGTTCGCAATGGGCCAGACAGCATGCGCGATTCTCGGGCCCAGGTCTCGCGCGGGATTGATCGCGTATCCCGTCGTGCCACCCAGCGACAGACCGATGCCCCACACTAGGCTCGCCACCAGGTACGGTCCCAAACCAGCGACAGGTCCAGTTTCTGCCACGCCTTTCGAGAAGATCGCTCCTGCCACCAGGACCAGCACAAACGTCCCTATGATTTCACTGGCGAGATTAGTTGCCGGATTCCTGATAGCTGGACTTGTACAAAAGCAGGCGCGCTTCAATTCTGGATCGGCAGTTTCTTGCCAATGCGGAAAAAAATGCAGCCACACCAGGGTGGCGCCAACAAAAGCGCCGAGAATCTCCGCTCCCGCGTAAGGCACGACCTTGCCGAAATTCCCCGAGTTGATGGCGAAACCCAGAGCAACTGCCGGATTCAGATATGCGTCGCTGCTGCCGCAGGCCACTGCCGTGAAGATCCCGGCCATCACCGCAAACGCCCAACCGCTGGTGATCACCATCCAGCCCGAGCCCTCCGCCTTGGAACGCTTCAACAGCACATTGGCCACGACTCCGTCGCCCAACACGATCAGCACGAGCGTTCCCATGAACTCCCCAAACAATGGTGAAGACATTGGCGTCACCCCCTCCGGCGGGCATGGCGGAGTGCGCACTCTAGCATACGTTTGCCTCTGCGCCGCAATCTGCGGTCGCCGCTGGCTGAGATCAGCTTGGAATTCTCAGATTTCTGGGAGGGGAGTTGGCAACTGTAACCTGGAGAGATCAGAGTAGTGACTGTTCATCGCCTAGCCCGGTAACGTTCCTGGCTGACTCGCGCATGGCATCGCGAGTACGGTCATTGCTGAGCGATCGAACATTCAAAAGAACCGTCAAAGCCCCTATCACACCCACCATCCTAAGCAGAGCCAGGTAGCCCATGGAAATCTCCTTTCAACAAAATGCCGCGGCAAAATCAGGTGCGGGAGGAAGCGCCACGGACGCTTCCCCGCACGCAAAAAACATGCTCATTGGCCGCCGCTGGGTGCCGCTGCCTGGGTAAACACCAGTGAGCGATTCTTTAAATCGATCGCATTGATGACGCGGGAAGAGTCATCGTTTCCTGTGGTTTCAATTGCACCGTAATACGGGTTGGATTGCTGCACCAGCTTTGCCGGTGCCGTGGCAACCGTGTTCTTGCCTTGCAGGAAGCTGACCTGAACGTCCGGCCCCGTGCCATCCCACTCTACTTTGTAGTCGCCCGGCTTGAGCTGTGTGTCACCAACCTTCGCAGTGTTGGGAATGTTCACGCTCGCGCTATTCTTACCCGCCGCCATCGAAACTGCAGTCAGCGCAAAGACCAGTGTCAGCAGCACAGTTATCTGAGCAAATTTTGTTTTCATGCCATCTCCTATTTTCATTGATCTCCACTTCGTTAGATGCCCTTGGCCATCCCAATTGGGGCTTGTCTGATGAAGGAACAACCCCACACCACTCATCCCTGCAAGCCGACGGCCAATGAGAGCGGTGAATCAGAGCGCTGGACTGATGCTTGAAAATCAACCAGATATGACGCCTTAATCAGAGACAGTGCACAGTCACTGCCGATCATGTGTCGAAAAATCGACAGGCTTCGACGGCCCGTTGTCACAACCAGCTGCCCATCGACAGTTCGCTGCAGAAAAATTTTCGTTCTCACTCGCAGCCCGACTTGGCTTCCGCGAATTCCAGTTGCAATGCCTCGTCAATTTCCTCGACCTCTTTCCTGGTCAGGCGGAAATCTGCTGCTCCCACAATTCCTGACACTTGCTTTGGATTCCGCACCCCTACGATCGCAGCCGTAACGGCGCGGTTTCGCAATGTCCAGGCAATCGCTACCTCACCGGCGGTGCGGCCGTAACGACCGCCAATATCGCGCAACAAGCACGCCAAACGTAGATTGCGGGTCAGGAGAGGTTCCTGAAAATTCGGGTCGCGGCGGCGCCAGTCATCTGCCGCAAATCGCGACACCCGCTCTCGCGTCATGGCGCCACTCAACAGGCCGGAATACATGGGCGAATAAACGATCACTCCGATATTGTTCCTCTCCGCATACGGGAGAATCTCATCCTCT
>DASPRM010000032.1 GCA_035624455.1 Terriglobales bacterium | reverse complement strand
GCATACCTCGGTAAATGTCGGTGCCAGACTTCCTTGCCATCACGCGCGCGAAGGACGTAGACGGCATCCTGGACGTTATTATCGCGGATCGCGTTGGTCTCGCTGATGGCAATATATGCGCCATCCGGATCCACTTTGACGATTTGACGGCGGTGAGCCGGAGCCCACACGCAGTAAGGTCGTAAATTGTGCATCAACGCCTTGGGCGACAATCGAATCACCCTGCTGCTCGGAGCCGAGGCCGAGCATGGTCAATGAGCTGCGCTGCGTGGTGTAATCGTACTCGTATATTCCATCAGGGTATGACGGGGTAGTGGAGGAGCCGGGAAAAACCGGGCCACCTGAGGATCTGGATTGTGCGTCCATTGCTACGTGCGGAGGAAGGTGAGCGCCGTTTGAGCGAACTGAGCCGCGCGGTCGAAAAAGACTGGGCCGTGACTACCGTTTGGCACTACCCAAAGCGCGGATCCAGGTATGGCGCGGTACATCTCCACCCCCATTTCAACGGGGTACAGCGGATCACGATCTCCGTAAACAATCAGAGTCTGTGCGGTAACTTGTGCCAGAGATGACGGTGTGAAATTCATATCTTCGTGACTATCCTTCATTCCGCGTGTCCACTCCCATAGTGCCGCGATCTGCTCATCCCCGAGTTTGTGGCGTTGGCGCATCGTCTCCCACTCCGCCAGAGGTTGCCGATCGGGCGTGGGGACCTTCGCCATGATTGTCCTGGCCTGCTCTGGAAAATGCATAACGGCACTGACGAGGACCATGGCCTGAATTCGATCTGCCTGCGTCGTCGCAACATGCAGCAGGATATTCCCGCCCATGCTGATCCCAATTGCACGGCATCTCTCGATACGAAGATGGTCGAGCAAGGCGATGGTGTCCAAAGCACATTGTCGATGTGTAATTATTTTGCCTGGATTGCTCGAACGCCCGTGACCGCGCGCATCTGGCTTAATTAGCATGTATTCGCGCGCAAACTGATCGCCCCCGGCATGATTCCAGTGCTCTTGGCAGCCGGTGCCGCCATGGAGAAGCAGGAGCGGTTCGCCCGAGCCTTCCGACTCGTAGTACATTTCAATACCGTTAAGGGCAACGCGTTCAGCTTTCATATCTCGCATTGTTGCTGCGCTTGCGCGAGAACGCAATCCTGAAGCCGACTACCCAGCGAGGGGATCTGCCGTAGCTTGCTGGTGATGGCATGCTTGCGACTCTCCGCCGATGAATCGGCCGCGGTAACTGACGGGAGCGCCAAAAATTCAATGAGGGGCGGGGCTATGATCATCGGGCATTTCCCCCGCGTGACTATCGGTTGTTCGGGAATTGGGAGATTTCGCGATGAAATTCGCAGTCCGTTGTCTACTGCCAGCCAGGTTTCCGCTTGCTTCCTTTCGAGTGCGATGTGGGCCGGCACACCCGCTGAACGGCTTTCTCAGCAAGTCGCGCAGGCCAAGGCGCTGGCCGACAGGCACGCCTATCGCGAGGCGGCTGCCGTTCTCGAAAAGCTGCGAGCGATATCGACATCACCACGCTTCCGAACTGGTCGGGACACGCTCTATGTCCGTGCACGGTACGAAGCACTCGGGGGAAATCCCGACAAGGCGATGACGGCCCTGAAGTACGCCGCCGATTTGGAAGTACTGCCTCTTGGTGACGGACTGGCGAACCGAATTTATCGCTTTGCGCGACCGCCCCGAATTCAAGGCGCTGGTGGCGCGTCTCCAAAGGGAAGCGGCGTTGTGGAACGACAGCCCAGCCCTCGCCACTCCCTTAAAGCCAATGCTTAGCGAGGAGGAGAAAGTCGCGGGGCTTTCCAAGATCTGGTCGGAGGCCCGCTTCAATTTCCCCTTCCTCGGGCGTATCGATGTGGATTGGAACGCGGAATACATGGCCTTCCTTCCGCAAGTGAGAGCAGCGAAAACCACCGAAGACTATTACCGCGACGCGCCTCGCGCGAATTGCAGTTGCCCTCCCGTGCCGCTGATGTGGTGATGGCCGTCAGGTTCCGAAGCCACATGGCTCCTCGCTCTGATTCGAGAAGCTGAAAAATTCTCCATTGCACCAAGCCATCCCCGATGTCAATCTCCTTTCGGAAAAGCAAGTGAGGCACGATTTCCGCCCTCTTTCGACTCGCCCTGCATGAGGTCGATAATCATCGCAAACAGATGATTTCGGGTTTCTACTCTCACCCCGGCACGAGTGATGTAGCGAATCACGATATCGATCCCCGCTCCCGCCGGCCTAAGATTGACAGAAGGCATTGCACTGAACTGGGGTGAACCTTCCTCGTGCGTTACCCTCTTCCATTCTGCTTCCGCCCTTTTCGCGTCTGCTTCCGTGATCTTCACTGCAGCTTCATAGATCTTTTTGATCAGGGCATGAACCCCGGTGCCGGGGGGAACACTCACCTTGATCTCATCCCACATCCACTGTCCCACAGTCGAGAAGTTGAAATACTTGCCGCGGATCGCGTATCCGTTCAAGAACGAAACTCTTCTTCCAGTAGGATGGCCGTGAGCCGTCCAGTTTCCCGTCTCCAGCAACCAGGTGCGGAACAGACCAAGTTGCACTACCTCGCCGCCTACACCATCGATCTCTACCCAGTCCCTGACCCGAATTCCGTTTGGCCCCATCAGCACAAACCAACCGCAGAATGCCAAGATGAAATCCTGGAAGACCACGGTGAGCCCTGCGGTCACCAGGCCCAAGATGGTGGGCATCTGCCGCGGTACCCCAAAGACTGCCAGGAGGATCAGCAGGAGCCCGACGACTTGCGTTCCCAGATTCACAACTGTCTTCACCGTCTGTCTCTGGCGAACATCATGGACCATTTTTTCTAATGCGAGTTGCAGAGCCCAGCCCACCAGGATCGTTAACACGCAGATGGCCGCAATCAAAGCCACTGACCCTAAGATGAGATGAACGACGATCTTGCGCTGGATCTCAACTTGCTCTCCCCACCGCCCGTAGAGAGCGACGAGTTGTTGTTGCGTGTCGAGGCGATCGTTCAGGACGCTGAGGATGTTTTGCCAAGTGCCCATCTGTTGCAGCCGTTCGATTCGGTCGGAGCTTGATTCTCCGACGGTTTTCTTACTGGCGTCGGCAGCTTCCGCCTCAAGCCGTACCCGATCGGCTGTCAGCGCAGCTACATCAGCCTTAGCCAACTGCGCGGCTTGCACAATCAGATCTTTCCTCTTGCTGAGCGAGTGCAATGTGGAGAGCTGCTGCGCCATCGTTTTGTACTGTTCCGCGGAGGCGACGGCGGTTTGGCCATCGCTCTTTAAGGCCTGATCGTTATACTGCTTCATGGCGGCCTGGCGCATCGCCAATTCCTGTTGAAGCTTGCTGCGCTGATCTCCTGTTTCTCGAGCGAGGTCTTCGAGTGAATCGCTGAGCTCGTCTTGATCGAGCCCGAGTTGCGCCTTCGCAACTTCCAGGTCGCTGGCATTCGTGGCGGCGGCCGATGGCGTTGCTCCCGCTGCGGCACTAAGCGACGCGATCCGACCCTGGTCGTTCTTGATCACCTTCTGAAGCTCGGCGACCCTTTGCTGCAGCGCCAACGCTCGGCTACTCAGTTTTGGCTTGTCGAGACTTGCCTGCCGAAGTGACTGTGAGAACGCCTGGTCGACCTCATGATCCGCGAGACGTTCCGCCTCCCTGGCGAATTCCTTCTCTTCTGCTGACTGTGCCAAGTCGGCCAGAGTTGCCGCGGTCTGCCAGGGCCGCTGATCCACGACACCCCGCTGAACATAGGCTCCAGTCCAGTTACCCTTCTTGGCTTGCAAGAATGGAAGGTATGCCATGACCCCGCGAGTCAGAAACGAGCCAGCCAGAGTGACGACCAACACCATCAGCATAATCAGGACAACTACCACGAGAGTTCGATTCATATGCAAATCCTGGTCAAAACCTCTTATCGACTGTATCCCAGCGGAAGACGGCCCGCCATTCATCACAGTCGCGTGATTCTGGTCACTACGACCCCGCAATAAGACGGAATTTATCGTTGGGCAGTCTCAGAATGCTCGTCCCGCAGCCCACAAACTACTCCAAAACGCACGCCGTTCACCAGCTGAGCGGACGGCGAAAGCAATAACGATAAGGTGGCGCGAGACGATGAGAGTGAGCGTCTAGAGGCCATCTCATAAATAGTTTCTCATCAAGATGAGGATGCAACCGAGCTGGACCAAACCGAGGAAGTTGGCTGGGTGATACTCCCAACGGATGACCAGGCGTCGAAAGTTATGCAACCAAGCAAACAGGCGTTCGAT